>JAPKHB010000119.1 GCA_026647295.1 Planctomycetota bacterium
GTGATCACTAACTATCGATGGAGAGAAGAAATGGGACGAGATTGGAACGGTCCTTCCGCCGCTGGCGAGGGCGGCCGCGCCTCTCGCTGCAAGCCCGCGCCGCCGGGCAGGGCGGCCACGGGGGCCGGCGCGGAGGCCTTGCGCAGGTGGATCCGCTCCCCCTCGCGCTCCAGTTCGATCTCCACCAGCCCGTTTTCGTTCATGAGCTGGACCAGCTTGCGCAACTCGCGATGGTCCGTCGGCATGGGCGCTCCTTCGGGGCTCGGGCCGGCCCCCCGGGCCGGGGGAGAGCCCCCGGGGCGGCGGGCTAGTGAACCTCAACCGGGCGCCGAATGCCACTTGGGCCCCGCCGCCCCAGCGGTACGCGGCGGGGCCCGGGGCCGGCCGCGCTCCCCCCCCACGGGCGGGTCAGGCGGGCCGGCGGGCGCCGACCAGGACGTGTTCGGCGATCTGCACGGCGTTGAGCGCCGCGCCCTTTCGCAACTGGTCGCCGGTCAGCCAGAGGTCGATCGCCCCGGGGCGGCCCGGGTCGGGGCGGATCCGCCCGACCAGCACGTCGTCCCCGCCGTCGGCGTCGCGCGGCGTGGGGAAGGCCATCCGGGCCGGGTCGTCCCAGACCCGGACTCCCGGGGCCTCTGCGAGCCAGGCGCGCACCTCCCCGGGGGTGACCGGGCGATCGAACTCGAGGTTCACGCTCTCGGAGTGCGCCCGGCGCACCGGCACGCGCACGCAGGTGGCCGACAGGGCCAGGTCCGGGCGCTCGAGGATGCGCCGGGACTCCTTGACCACCTTCCACTCTTCCTGCGTGAGGCCGTCGGGGCCGAAGCCCGACACGAAGGGGATCGCGTTGGCATGGATCACCTTGGGGTAGACCTGGGCGGTGAGCGGGCGGCCGGCCCGTTCGGCCTCGATCTGGGCGTCCAGTTCCGCGAGCGCGCTCGCGCCCGTGCCCGAGACGGCCTGGTACGTCGAGACCACCACGCGGCGCAGGCGCACCCGGCGCTCCAGCGGCGCGAGCACCATGAGGAGCAGGATCGTGGTGCAATTGGGGTTGGCGATCAGACGCTGGCCCGGGCGAAGGGTGTGGGCGTTGACCTCCGGAATCACCAGGGGCACGTCCGGGTCCATGCGGAAGGCGGAGCTGTTGTCGATGACGAGCGCGCCTTCGCGCGCGGCCCGCCGGGCCTCTTCCTTCTGCGCCGACCCGGCCGAGAAGAAGGCCACGTCGACGCCCGCGAAGGAGGCCCGGGCGAGTTCCTCGACGGCGATGGCCTCGCCGCCAAACGAAAGGCGCTGCCCGACGCTGCGCGCCGAGGCCATCAGGCGCAACCGGCCGACGGGGAAGGCCCGCTGTTCGAGGAGGGCGAGGAACTCCCGCCCGACGGCGCCGGTCGCGCCGGCCACGGCCACGTGTAGCCCCATGCTCACTCCTTCGCCCGGCTCCAGGGGCCGCGCCGGCCGCCGGACTTCTCGAGGAGGACGATGCGCTCGATGCGCGCCCCGCGGTCCACGGCCTTGACCATGTCGTACAGCGCCAGCGCGCCGGCCGCGACGGCGGTAAGCGCCTCCATCTCCACGCCCGTGCGGTCCAGCGCCGCGGCCTCGACCCGCAGGTGGACGCCCTCCGCGCCCACTTCGAGGTCCACCGTGACCTGGTCCAGGCGCACCGGATGGCAGAGCGGGATCCACTCCGCGGCGCGCTTGGCGCCCTGGATCGCGGCGACGCGGGCCACGGCGAGCGCGTCGCCCTTGGCCACGGTTCCGGCCCGAAGCGCCGCCAAGGCCGCGGGCGAAAGGGCCACGAAGCCCTCGGCCCGGGCCCGGCGCCGGGTCGGGGCCTTCTCCCCCACGTCCACCATGCGGGCCTGGCCGCGCTCGTCCAGGTGGGTAAGGGGCGGGTCGCTGCTCATCGCCGGATGGTAGCCCCGCGCGGGCCGAGGCCCTTCGCCTGGCAGCGGCTGGGCACCCGCCGCCGCGCCCCCATCCTGGGGTCGGTGGCCCGGGCCCCCACGGAACCCCGGCCCAATCCTCCCCGTCCTTGTTGCAACAAGTATCGACCTGAACCCCCTGGAGACCCCCCCATGCCCCCGCTTCCCCGCCTCCTTGCCCCGGCCGCGCTGCTGGGGGTCCTCCTCCTCGCGCTGCCGGCCCGCGGGGCCGAGGCCCTCAAGGATCGCACCTACCACTTCGGTACCCACGAGGCGCGCACGAACATCACGTTCATCAGCGAGGCGGACCTCGAGACCATCCACGGCGTGACGCACCGCGTCGCGGGTTCGGTGCGGGTGGACGCGGCCGGAACGACCGCCACCGGCCGGCTGGTGGTGCGGGTCGCCGACCTGCGCACGGGCATCGACCTGCGCGACGAGCACCTGCGCTCGGACCAGTGGCTCGACGCCCAGCGCTTTCCCACCATCACGCTCGACCTCACGTCGGCCACCGAGGACGAGGGCGGGGCGACCTGGACCTGGACGGGCAACCTCACGATCAAGGGCCAGACGCGCGCGGTCGGGGGCAAGGCGCGGATCCGCGCGATCCCCGTCGAAGCCGGCAAGGCCCTGGGCGCGGGCGAGTGGGTGCGGGTACGCACGGACTTCTCGGTGCGCCTGGCGGACTTTGGCATCCAGGTGCCCGAGCAGATCGGGGCCAAGGTGAGCCCGGTCTGGCAGGTGGGCATCGACCTGTACGGCACGACGGCCGACCCGGCCGCCCAGAAGCCGGGGCGCTGACCGTGGCCGGCGACCCTCCCGCCGCCCCCGCGGCCTCGCCCTGGGGCCGGCGCGCGGCCCGGTTGGCCCTCGTGGCGCTCGCCGGGGCCGTGCTGGTGTGGCCGCTTGCCTGGGCGCTGGACGCCCAGGCCGAGACGTACCAGTTGATCGCCCCGTTTGACGCGCCGGTCGTCGAGGCCAATCGGTCGATCTTCGACCCCGCCGACGCCCAGGACGCGCGGGAGGTGGCCTCGATCTACGGGACGCCGTTCGGCGAGCCCCGGCGCATCCTCTTCGCCGACGCGGCGCAGGTGATCGTGCCCGAGGAGAACCGCGACCTGCGCCTGCTCAAGAAGGCCGGCGACGAGAACCCCCTCCAGGCCACGACCGTCTGGTTCGTGGCGCGCATGGCCTCGCTGGGGGCCGGCGCCGCGGCGCTCGCCCTCGGCCTCCTCGCCGCCTTCCTGCGCCGGCGCGCCGCGGCGTCCGTGTAGCGCGGCCGGGCCGCGGCTAGCGCGCCTTGCGCCGGTAGACCCAGAGCACCGAGATCGGGTTGTTCCAGGTGAAGACCCAGACGCTGAACTCGGTCCCGCCCTGGGGCGTGCGGAAGCGGAACGTGCGCGCGTCGCTTTGGGCGAGGCGGCTCAAGCGCAACTTCTCGTCGCCGTCGACGCGCGTGGCGTGGTCGGTGCGGGCGTCGAAGACCAGGCCCTGCCCGCTCATCTGGTCCTCCGGGACGTCGTTCTTCCAACTCACCGTCCCTTCGCAGGCGATCACGAGCTCCTCCCCGCCGCGCACGGTTTCGGCCGGCGGCTCGATCTTCACGCCGAAGGTCCAGTGCTCGGTGAACTTGCCGTGCTGGAGGAAGTGGCGCACGTCCTGGAGCCTGCGCTCGCTGACCGAGTAGCGCCGCCACGACCCGCCCATGGGCCGCTCCTCGGCGGGCACGCTCCACTCGTATTCGCCCACCGGGTTGCGCAGCACGTCGACGCGCTCCCACACCGCGCCGCCCTCCAGCGCGTCGGCCAGCCGCTGGCGCTCCGCCTCCAGGCTCTCGATGCGCCGGCGCAGGGTGTCGGCCTCGCGCGAGGCGGTGCGCACGCGCTGGACCTCCCCCGCCGCGGCCGCGTGGCGCGCGTCCAGGGTCGCAAAGTCCTGGATCCCCATCTGCGCAAGGGCGCGCTGGCGGGCCACGGCCGGATCCAGGACGGCGCGCTGGAAGCCGGCGAGGCGCGCCGCGGCGGCGGCCAGGTCCTCCCGCGCCTGGGCCGTCTGGGGGCCTTCGCCCTGGCCCTTGGACCGGTCGTCCTGCTCCCAGCCCTCCAGCGCGGCGCGGGCGTCGGTCACCGCCTTCTCCAGCGCGACGAGGCTCACCGGCCCCGCCTGGCCCTTGAGGTGGTGGAACACGAAGCCGCGGTAGCGATCCACCCAGGGCTTGAGCTCCCGGACCTCGATCTGGGCGGTGAGCAGCGCGTCGGCCGCCTCCTGCCCGAGCAGCGCTACCAGCGCCGCACGCTTCTCGATCAATTCGCGCTCCACCTTGATCAGGCGGTCCTGCCGCGCGTCGGCCACAGCCGGCCGGCCGCCCGCCCCCCACCCGAGGACCACCCCCACCACCAGGATCCCGGCCCCCAATCCGCCCGTGCGCATGCTGACCTCCGCTGCCGCGGCATCCTACGCCGCGCCCCTCGGCCCGGCCAGGGGACCGGCCGATCCGCGCACCCGACGGCGCGCCCTGCCTACGGACCCTCGACGGCCTTGAGCGCGCGGCGCGCCGCCTCGGCGACCTGCGCACTCGCGTCGTTCGTCAACTCGCGCAGGCGGTCGGCCGCCGCGCGCGCCGGCGGTCCGATCCGCTCGAGCGCCCAGGCCGCCCCGAGTCGCAACTGCGCATCCGCCGAGCCCAGGGCCTCGCGTAGCGCCGGGACCGCGGCCGCGCCGTAGGTCGAGAGCGCCTCGGCGCCCGCCTCGAGCACCTCGGCGGGGGCCCCGCGCAGGGCGTCGATCACGACCGGCACGACCCGCTCGGCTTCGCCCTGGAGGCCCCCCAGGGCCCGCAGGGCCGCGGCCTTGCCCTCCCCCACCTCCATCTTGGCGCGGTCGAGCAGGCCTTCGACCTTGTCGCCGGCCTCTCCCGCGAACTCCGCGACGCGTCGGGTCGCCTCCCTTGCCGCGCTCCCGGGCCCCTCCGGCCGCTCCGCCGATTCGCCACATCCACCCAGCGCGGCCCCGATCAGCACCCCTCCCATCACCCGCGCCGCCCACGCCGTCCGCCGCCTGACCTCTCGCATGCCAAACCTCCGATCCGCACGTACCGAGCCCGGCTCGTTTGCGTCAGGTGAAGATGCCAGGCCCGAAGTACCCAGCGCCGGTCGCCTGCGGCGCGGACTCACCGGGCCCCCGGGTCCGGCCCCACGCCCGCGGCATGGCAGACGATTGTGGCAAGCGCGGCAAAGTAGGCGAGTACGCAGAACGCCGCGACGGCCTGGAGGAGCGATGTCATCCTCGGGGAACGACCTCGCGCTGCAAGGTGCAGGAAGTGGCCCAGCAGGAAGATCGCGAGCCCGACCCCCAGGGTGGTCGTGGCCGGATGCCCCGGGAGCATCGCGTACGCCCACAGGAACATGAACCAGTAGAACAGGGCCCGATTGGTCACGACGTTGGACGGAGTGCCATGCAGTATCCGTTGGTGGATGGCGTTCGAGAGCGCCAGGTGTCCCCGCCACAGCCCTTGCAACGTGCGACCCACGCCTACCTCCTTCACCGGTTGCGCCCTGTGTCCATCGAGAGGTTCACGCAGCCGGCTGACAGCAGTTCACCTACGAGGGCCGGAAGAGCGTCCTGCGCAGCCGGGTCCGCGCCAACGTGGAAGGTGACGGCCTCCGGCCGTGCGGCCCGCCGGAGGACGTCCTCGCAGACCCGCCGAAGCGCTTCCAGGTCGGCGTGCTCCGTGACAGCACCCCGCTCGTCGCGCACTTCGTAGGCCAGCTCTGCACCGCTGGACCGGACCCGCACGGTGACTCGGGGCGGGGCGTCCACCGGGGGCCGGGCGCCCCCGGGCGGGGTCTCGTCCGGCGTCGCCTGTTCAATGCGGGACCCGACATTCCGGTCGGGGTGCTCGGAGCAGGCCAGGCTCGCGACCAGCCCCAGGGTGCAGAGCCCGAGGGTCAGGACCCGCCGGCCCCCTCCCAAAGGCCCGGGGGATCGCCCCAGGCACGGCCCGCCGGGGCCAGGTTCTTCCGCCCCGTGCCCTGGCCACATGGCGCACCTCCGGCCGGCCTGCGCGGCCCGTCTCCGCAGGGCCCCAAGGCCTGGTTCCATGCTACCCGGGAGCCCCGGCGCCTGCGCTGCCGGGGTTCCCCTACCTTGCCGGGGGGAAGCACAGCGTCAGCCCCGCGGAGCCGGCTGGGGCGACGACCGACGCGAGCGGCGGGGACTCGAGGTCCGCCCCGGGCGGCCAGGCCTCCACGCGGCACGGCCCCGCTGCAAGGGGGCCCAACCAGAAGCACCCGGCCTCGTCGGCGGCCCCTCTCCAGTAGCTGCCGTCCAGGTGTTCAGCCCGCACCCTTGCACCGGCCACGGGGTGTCCCCAACCGTCCAACACCCGGCCCGAAACCTCGAAGGAGCGCTCGACCGCCACCGTCGTGTCGGCCGGCCGCCACTCCGCCACGCCGCGAGCGAACACGTCCCGGCGAGAGCGCCTCGACTTGTTGACCCACAGGTCGTAGCGTCGCGAGGGATCGAGCCCGTCCAGGGTAACGCGGCCATCGGCGCCGGTGCGGCCCCGACTCACCGCGTGCGGGACGCCCCCGCCCATGAAGGGGCGCAGCCGGGCATGGGGGTGGTGCGAATCGTCGACCACCACGAAGATCCCCTCGACCGGCGTGCCGTCGTCGTGCAGGACTCGGACGATCGCCGTGACCGCCTGCGGCACCGGGACCGCGAGATCGTGGGTGCCCGAGGCCACTTCGAGCGGATCGACGTGGGCGTGTCCCTTCGCGGGGGTGAAGAAGACGCGCACCACGCCCTCCGGCAGGCCCCCCAACCGGAACGATCCATCGGCGCCGCTCCTGGCGAGGGCATAGGCACGCTGCTCGGGCCGGTGGTCGGGGTCGACCCACCGAGGGTAGGCCGCCACCACGACCCCCGGAACGCCGAGGCCCAGGGCGTCCACCGTGTGCCCGGAGATGATCTGCTCCTCGGGGAGCCGGACCTCGTGCTCTCCCCCCGCCGGCTCGATCGCCTCGGTGACGATCGCTCCGAGGGGCAACGCGCGGCCGTACCCGTCGCGAGCATCCCAGATCTCCAGCCACACCGGCCCCCAAACCTCCTCCCAGCGCAGGAACCCGGGGCCACGCTCGACCTTCGCGCCGTCGTCCAGTCCCCCCACCGCCCGGTGGCGGAACTGCGCGACGGGCCGACCGGAGGGGTCCAGCACTCGAATGGACAGGGCGTGCGTTGCGCGCGCTTCGCCCTCCCGCCGCAGCACCAGGACCAGGCCTTCGGCGTCCGGACGAACGAGCCCCCAGCCCAACGGAGCGTCGGGCCCATCGCACACCCCGGCAATCACGCAGAAGGACTGGCCGGGGTCGAGGCCCTCGATCCGGAAGGCGCCGCTCTCGTCGCTCCGTGCGAAGTGGTAGTCGATCCACTCGCGGAGTGGATCCCTCGGCGTGGCCCGCAGCAGGCAGCCAGCAGCCGGAGACCCGTCCAGGTGGAGCACCCGGCCGCTGATCGAGCCCCCCGCCGCCGGCCGGGTCAGCGCCCGGCTGGCCTCCGGGACGCTGCCGGCGACCTCGGGTCCCGGGCCGGCTGACGCAGGCCCGGCGGCGGGCGGCGCCCCACCGACCGATCGTGTCGCCAGCCGCGGTTTGGCGCTCGGGGTGCGACCCTCTGCCCGCGGGAAGCGCGGGGCTGATGTCGCAGTTCGTACGGCCACCTCCCGCTCCCGCGCCGCCCCCGGGACCCACCCGCTCGCGCCGACCACGAGCCACGCGCCCAGCGTCGCCGCCGCGATCCCCGCCGCGGCCTGAACATAGCGAGCACGGCTCGTTTCCAACATCGCGAGGTCGCCTCCGGCGGGTCGCCAACCGGGTGGGACAGCGACGCTACGGCCGGTCGCGTCACGAAAACGTACCGAGCCCGGCTCGTTTGCGTCACGGGGCTGGGGCGGGGAGGAAGCCGGGCGTGCGCCGGGGGGGGCGAGGCGGGGAGAGACGCCGGCGCGTCAGGTGCGCAGGGCGAGGGCTTCGAGGAGGTGGGCCTCACGGACCTCGGTGTCGTCGTCCAGGTCGGCGATGGTGCGCGCCACGCGCAGGACGCGGTGCATGCCCCGGCCGCTCAAGCCCAGGCGGCGGCTGTCGTGCACGAGGCGCCGCCGGGCGGCGGGCTCGCACTCGGCCGCGGCAGGCAGCACGCGCGCGGGCAGGCGGGCGTTCCAGGGGGGAGAGAGGCCCAGGCGCCGCGCGCGCTCCTCCTGACGCTCGCGAGCGCGCGTCACCTGCGCTAGGGTGAGCGCCGCCTCCTCGCCGCCTTCGAGCAACGCGGCGGGATCGACCGGCGTGACCGTCACGCACAGGTCGAAGCGGTCGCGCAAGGGACCGGACACCCGGGCCTGGTAGCGCTCGATCGACTGGACGCCGCAGCGACAGCGGTTGGGCACCCCGTGCCAGCCGCAGGGGCAGGGGTTCATCGCGGCCACGACGAGGCAGCGGGCGGGGAACTCCGCCCGCCCGGCGGCGCGGCCGATGGTCACCTCCCCGTCCTCGATGGGCTGGCGCAGCGCATCCAGCGCCAGCCGCGGGAACTCGGGGAACTCGTCCAGGAAGAGCACCCCGCCGTGGGCGAGGCTCACTTCGCCGGGCTTGGGCACCCGGCCCCCGCCCACCAACCCGGCCACGGAGGTGGTGTGGTGCGGGGCCCGAAACGGGCGGCGCCCAAGCAGGCCGCCCGAGAGCAGGCCGGCCGCGCTGTGGATGCGGCTCGCCTCCATGGCCTCGGTGCGCGTAAGCGGGGGCATCAGGTCCGAGAGGTGGCGCGCGAGCAGCGTCTTGCCCGCGCCCGGAGGCCCGACCAGCAACAGGTTGTGCCCTCCGGTTGCCGCGATGCGCGCGGCGCGAACCGCCACAGGCTGCCCCCGAACGGGGCAAGGGCCTTGGCCGGCCCAGGGGGCCGGCTGCCAGGCCTGGGCGGGGACGGGCTCCAGACGGGCCCATCCCCCCAGGTGCCCTGCGGCGGCGTCCAGGTGCCCCACCGGGTAGACCTCGACCTCCCCCACCGCTGCGGCCTCCAGCGCGTTGTCGGGGTGGACGAGCGCGCGGCGGATGCCACGCCGGCGTGCCGCCTCGACGGCGGCGAGCACGCCGCGGGTCGGGCGCACCTGGCCGTCCAGGGTGAGTTCGCCGAGGCACAGCCAGCCGTCCAGGCGCGGGTCGGGGCCGAGCGAGCCCTGCGCGGAGAGGATCGCCAGAGCGATCGGAAGGTCGAGGCCCGCGCCCTCCTTGCGGGCCTCGGCCGGGGCCAGGTTCACCGTCACGGTGTGGAAGGGCCAGGGGTGGCCGCCGTGGGTGACGGCGGCGCGGATGCGCTCGCGCCCTTCGCGCAGCGCGCTGTCGGGCAGGCCGACGATCCGGAACACGCGTTCGCCCCCCTCGCTGGAGAGGGTTACGGAGACCTGGACGTCGACCAGCACGGCGTCCGCCCCGAGGAGGGCGGCGCCGGTCGTGCGCACGAAGGCGGGCATGCCCCTGCCTCGCGCGGGGGGGCGCGGGGGTCACGGGCGGGGTCGGGGGGCCGCGGGGGCGGTACGGTCCGAATCATTGCCATGATGCTGCCTTCAATCATTGCGTGCCACATTGCCTGCTGACAACTCCCGCGAAAAAGATGCTGTTCTGCCACCGCTTCCCTCCTGCTACAGCCGCGTGGCGCCTTCGATGCTCACTTGCACCGAATCTACGCCCGGTGCTCCCGGCGTGAGCGCACGGAAGGCGCTGGCAGATATATCAGCCGGCCCCCAGGAAGTCCGCGTTGTAGGGGTGATCCTGAATCGTGACCAGTTCCACATCGCTTTCATCCGCCAGGCGGGCGCGC
>JAPKHB010000012.1 GCA_026647295.1 Planctomycetota bacterium
GGGCGGGGCGACCGCGGTGGCGGCGTCGCCGGGCGGCGATCGGCTGGCCTCGGTGGGCGCGGACGGGTCGCTGAAGCTCTGGAAGACCGACGGCGGGGCGCCGATCGCGGCGTGGTCCCTGTCGACGGCGCCGCTGCGCGCGGTCGCGTTCGATCCGGCGGGGGAGATGGTCGCGGCGGCCGGCGACGACGGCGTGGTCCGAGTGATCACGTTGTCGACGGGGCTCGGGGCGGAGGGCGCCGGAGGCGACCCGGAGCCCCGAATGTCGAACGCGTTCCGCTCACCGGGACGGGTCGGCCGGGCGGCCGCGTCACGCGGCGCGCGGCGCCGGGACCGAGATCTTCTTCCTCGCGGCGGGCCGGCGGGATGCCGGGACCCTCGTCGGCGATGCGCACGATGCCCCGGCGCCCGTCGCGGCGCACCTGGACCCGGATGACCCCCTTGCCGTCCTGGGCCTGGGCCGCGTTGAGCAGGAGGTTGATGAGCGCCTGGCGGAGCGGCTCGGCCTGGACCAGCACCCGCACCTCGTCGGCCCCGAGCTCCGTCTCGATGCGCACCTCGTCAAAGAGCGGGTCGGTGCGCAGCGAGGCGACGGTGGCCTCGACCATCCCGCGCAGGTCCACGGCCTCGGTCTCGTGGCGCAAGGGGCGGGCCAGGAAGAGGGTGAACTCGAGCAACTTCGTGAGGTGCTTGAGCCGCTCGCGCGCCAGGGCCACGATCTGCGCGCGTTCCCCCGGCTTCTCCTCCTCCTCCAGCAGGTCGAGCGCGCCGGCGACCGAGGCCACGGGGTTGCGCAGTTCGTGCGCCAGCGTCGCGGCGGTGCGGCCGAGCTCGGCCAGCGAGCGCCGGTGCAGGTCGTCGGCCGAGAGGCCGATCAACGGCTGCGGCAGGAGACACAGCACCCGCTGACCCTGGGCGTCGGTCCACCACATCGCCAGGCGCGCCCCGTCCAGGTGTTCGACCGGGCGCATGCCGGAACTCTCGTGCAGGAGGCCCTCGCGCAAGGCCCCCGGGAGGGCCAGGCGGTCAAGCGCGAGCCCTTCGTGCTGGCGCGGCAGGTCGAGCAGGCCGCAGGCGGCGAGGTTGGCCCGGCGCAGGCGGCCGCCCTGGGGGTCGAGCACGAGCCAGGGGTGGCTCGTGTCGGCCAGGCTGGGCGGTCCCACCGGGGGCGCCGCGGGCGCCTGCGCCCCCTCGGATTCGCCCAGGACCGCGAGGAGCAGGCGCGGGGAGAGGGGCGCCTGCCACGTGCAGGTGCCGCCCGTGCGCAACGCGGCGAGCAGCCCCCGCCGCGCCGCCTCGCCGTTCACCCCCGCCCCGCTGCGCTCCAGGTAGAGCGTGGCCGTGCCCGGCGGGGCCGCCAGGAGCGGCACCTCGCGGACGATCCGAAGCGCGCAGCCCCGCTCCCCCTCGGCGACCGGCTGCACCACGTGGCCGTGGCTCTCGAGCAGTTCGGCCAGGGCCCGTGCCAGGTCTCCGTCCGAGATGGCCAGCGCGATCCTCATCCGACGGTCTCGTGCAGCGGCCCGATCCCCCGGGGGCGCTCCGGGCCGCGGCCGGCGTCGTCCGCAGCGGCGTCGGTCGGGGCGGCCAGTTCGCGGAGCAGGAGGCGCACGCCCGCGCCCCCCTCCTCCCGGCGCAGCAACTCGATCCGGCCGTCGTGCAACTCGGCGACCAGTTCGCAGAACGAGAGCCCGAGCCCCGAGCCCAGGGCGAAGATGTCCTGGAACGCCTTGGTCCCCGCCGGCCACCCCGGGCCCTCGTCCAGCACCTCGCACACCAGGGTGGGGCCGTCGCGGCGGCAGCGGACCTCGATCCGGCCGCCGGCGGCGTGGGTCGCCGCGTTCTGCACCAGTTCCTCGACGGCGAGTTGCACCGCGTCGGCCTGGAGCGTCACGCACAGGTCGGCGGGCTCCACCGCGACCGACACCGGCGTGCTCGGGTCGGTGCTCACGTTGGCGAGGGCCTGCGCGAGGAGGTCGCGCACCACCACCGGCGCCACCCGCTGGAGCGGAAAGCGTGCCCGCGCGCTCAAGCGCCGGTCCAGGCGCGCGATCCCCCCGAGCAGGTCGCGCAACTTGACCAGCGCGCCGGCGGCCTGCCCGGGGCGCGCGGCGGCGAGCTCGACGTAGCACAGCGCCGCCTCGGCCCGGTCCATCAGGGTGAGGGCCATGCGCCGCGCGGCCCGCTCCGCGTACACGGCGCGGTCGCGCCGCCGGGCCATGGCGCGTTCGCTGCGCCGGTAGGCCTCGATCATCAGGGCGAGTTCCATGTCGAGCGCGAGTTCCACGGCCCGGTGCACGGCCGCGCGCTGCGCCGGGGCGACGGCCCGGTCGACGTCCGGCCGCACCCGCCGGCGGAGTTGGTCCATGGCGGTGACCATCAGGAAGGCGGGCATGCCGATGCGCACGTGCGTCGTGCCGATGGCCTGCCGGGCGTGTTCGTAGCGCTCGTCGAACGGCAGGGTGAACAACTCGTGGAGCCAGGCTTCCAGGCTGCGCTTGAGCCGCACGACGCGGCCGTCGTCGTCCAAGAGTCGCATCGCCACCGGGTCGCCCAGCAGGTGGGTGTAGAAGTCGTCGACCCAGGCCGCAAAGCAGGGGGCGAGCGCCCGCGCCGCCCCCCGCAGCGCCTGCTCCTCCGCGGCGCCGAAGCCCAGGCTGCGGCGGATCGCCCCGATGCCGCTCGCCGGGCCCTCCAGCCCCGTCTCCAGGGCGTCCGTCGGCCCGCCGGACGCCTCGGACGTGGGCGGCGGACGCTGGCGGGTCGGGGTGGGGTCAGGAAACATGCTCGCGAGAGGGCAGCATACCGATCTTCTGCATCCGGTAGCGCACCTGGTCGCGAGTGAGGCCCAGGAGCCGGGCGGCTGCGCTCTGGTTCCCGCTCGTGCGGTCGAGCGCCTGGCGCACGAGGTCGTCGATCACGTCGTCCACCCGCAGCCCGTCGCTCGGCAGGTGCACCGGCCCCGCGGCGGCGGCCGGCTCCTCGCTGGTGAAGGCGGTCGCGTCGAGCGCGCCGCCGGGGGTGAGGATCACGGCCCGCTCGATGGCGTTGCGCAACTCGCGCACGTTGCCGGGCCACGGGCGCTTGGACAGGAACTGCACGGCGGAGGGCGTGAGCGTGGCCGCGGGGCGGCCCCACTCGCGGGCGAGGTCCTCCGCGAAGCGGCGGGCGAGCACGCCGATGTCCTCGGGCCGTTCCCGCAGCGGGGGGATGTGGATCGGGATCACGCGCAGGCGGTAGAGCAGGTCCTCGCGGAACTCGCCCTCGCGGACGAGCTGCGGGAGGTCCCGGTGCGTGGCCGAGACGATCCGCACGTCGACCTCGATCTCCTTCACGCCGCCCACGCGGCGAAAGCGCCGTTCCTCCAGCACGCCCAGCAGCTTGGCCTGGAGCTTGGCGGGCATGTCGCCGATCTCGTCGAGGAACAGCGTGCCGCGGTCGGCGGCCTCCAGCAGGCCGATCTTGCGCTTGCGCGCGTCGGTGAAGGCGCCCGGCTCGTGGCCGAAGAGTTCGCTCTCCAGGAGGTTGTCGGGCACGGCGCTGCACGTGAGCGAGACGAAGGCGTTGTCCGAGCGGTCGCTCTCGGCGTGGATCGCGCGCGCGACGAGGCCCTTGCCGGTGCCGCTCTCTCCCTCGAGCAGGATGGCCCGGGCGGGCGAGACGGCCACCTGGCGGATGGCCTGGCGGAGTTGCTCGGCGGCGGCCGAGGTGCCCAGGAAGGCGTCGGCGCCCTCCTGGGTGCGCGTAAGACGCTTGAGGCTGCGGTTCTCGCGGCGCAGTTCGGCCGTCTCGACGGCCTTGCGCACCTGGAGTTCGAGTTCCGTGGGGTCGACCGGCTTCTGGAGGTAGGTGAAGGCGCCCCGGCTCATCGCCTCCACCGCGTGCTCCACCGAGCCGTGGGCGGTGAGCATCAGGCAGGGGGTCCCCGACTGGTCGGCCGCGACCTGCTCCATCACGTCAAAGCCCGTCCCGTCGGGCAGGCGGTAGTCGACGAGGATCGCGTCAAAGTCCAGGTGGCCCAGCGCCCGCCGGGCCTCGGCCACCGTCTCGACCTCCCGGACCCGGTGGCCGTTCTTGCGCAGCCGCCCGCCCAGGGCGCGGCGGATCAGCGGGTCGTCCTCGACGAGGAGGAGATTCGAGCTCACGGCGGTCTCCCAGCGCGCGGCCCCGGTCAGGGGCGCCGCCCTTCCTTGGCAAACCCCGGGCCGCGCCCAGGGGCCGGCCTTCTGCCCCCGGCGAAGGGGGCGGCGGGGACCCTTGCGCAGGATATGCGGAAAATTGCGCAGAACCGGGGGTGGACCGGGCCGGGCTGGGGACCCACGCCCACGAATCCGGAACCGCTGGGCCCATCCGGGTGGGGGCCCCGCCCCGGAACCCGGTTCGCCGGACCCGGCGGCACGCCGTTGGCTATAGTGCCCCCGCGCGCGGCCCTGTCCGTCCCCTTTCGCGCGCCCGGAGAAGCCGATGCCCCAGCCGATCCCCCCCGCCCTGCGCCCCAGCGTGGAGCGCTGGGCCCTGGTCACGGCGCGCGACATCATGCGCTCCCAGGTGGTCACGGTGTCCTATGCCGATCCCCTCTCCGAGGTCGAGCGCGTGCTGGGCGAGCACCGCATCAGCGGGGCGCCCGTCGTGGACGCGGCGGGGCGCATCGTCGGGGTGGTCTCGATCAAGGACCTGATCGAGCGCTACGCCGAGGACCCGGACAGCCACCCGCGTCGCGGCCACGGCTACTACCACATGTCCTCCGAGGAACTGGACGACGAGGACTACGACTCCTTCGAGGTACCGGAGGAGGCCGAGGAGACGGCGGCCGACGTGATGACCTCCGAGGTCTACAGCGTCCCGGCGAGCGCCAGCCTCAAGGAGATCGCCGCCGCCATGGCCCGCCACCGCGTCCACCGCGTCCTGGTCGAGGACCAGGGGCGCCACGTGGGCCTGATCTCCACGATGGAGATCCTCGAGTGTTTGAGCGCCTAGCCCGCCCCATGGATGAAGGCGTGGCCGCGCCGGTTCGTACACGGGTCGGGCTACCCCGCCCCGGGCCGGACGGGGCCGGCCGGCCCCAGGGAGGTTCGCCGTGAAGATTCCCGCCTCCAGCGTCGTCTGCCCCACGGACGTCTCGCGCATCGGCAACCTCGCCGTGCCCGTCGCCTACCGGCTGTGCGCGGACGGCGGCACCGTCCACCTCCTGCACGTCTGTGAGCCGCCGTACCTGGGCAACCCCCTCTACGGACCGTACGTGCAGGGGTACGTGCCCACGCCGGAAGACACGCAGAAGGGCGAGCAGGCGATCCTCGACCAGATCAAGCGCCTCACGCCGCCCGAGGCGCTCGCCCGCGGGATCCGCACCCAGGTGCACATGGTCCGCGGCATCGAGGTCGCCCGTCTGATCGTCGAGCAGGCGGGCGCGCTGGGCGCAGACGCCATCGTGCTGGGCACGCGCGGGCGCACGGGCTTGGGCCGCATCCTGATGGGGTCGGTGGCCACGGACGTCGTCAAGCAGCAGTCCGTGCCCGTGGTCCTAGTGCATCACGACCTCAAGGAGTCCCGCTAGCCGCGCGGGCGCCGGGGGCCGCCCCGGCCCGTCCGCGCGGGGCCCGCGAAGGGAGCCCGTCCATGGAGCGCCGTCTGGAGGAGTTGCTGGACCTGGCCGAGCGCATCCTCCGGGAGCGGCGCGCCCCCACCGAGGCCGAGCGCGCGCGCTTCCTCGCCCTCAAGGACGAGGTGCAGCGCGCCACGGCCCCCTGGCGCGAGCGCTTTGCCGACCTGGTGGACCGCTTCGCCGCCGCGCTCGAAGGCATCGGCCTTTGACGGGGGCGGGGGGGAGCGCGCCGCGATCCGTGGGCACCCCGACATACGCCTCGAAGCGCCGTCACCGTCCGGGCACCACCCGGAGGGTCCCAGGCCGCCCCGCGCCGTGACCTCCGCGCTGTTCGGCTTTCCGGAGGCGCGGGACCTCGCAGCGGCCACGGCGCGCGCCCTGGACGTCCCGTGCCTCAAGGTCGCGGTGCGCCACTTCCCGGACGGGGAGAGCCTCGTCCGCCTTGCGCCGGAGCCCTTCGCGGGGCGGGCCATCGTCCTGCGCAGCCTCGCCGACCCCAACCGCACGCTCGTCGAGTTGCTGCTCGCGCTCGGCACGTTGCGCCGGCGCGGGGCGCGCGAGGTGTGGCTCGTCGCGCCCTACCTGTGCTACATGCGCCAGGACGCGGAGTTCGAGCCCGGCCAGGCGGTGAGCCAGGCGCTGGTGGCCGGGTGGATCGGCCGGGAGGTCGACCGCCTGTACACCTTCGACGCCCACCTCCACCGCACGCGGTCGCTCGAGGCCCTGTTCCGGATCCCGGCCCGCAACCTGAGCGCCGCGCCCCTGATCGCGGGGGCGGTGCGCGCGTGGGGCGCCACCGAGGTGCTGGGGCCCGACGAGGAGAGCCGCCAGTGGTGCGCCCAGGTCGCGGCCGCCGCAGGCGCGCGCCTCGTCGTCGCGCGCAAGCAGCGCCGGGGCGACCGTGAGGTGACGGTGACCCTGCCCGAGGGCCTGGACCTCGCGGGTCGGCGCGTGGCGGTCGTGGACGACCTGGCGAGCACCGGGGGGAGCCTCGTGGCGCTCCTCGAACAGGTCCGGCGCCAGCGACCGGCCGGCGTGCGCGTCTTCGTCACCCACGCGCTGCTGGGGCCCGCGGACCTGGACCGCCTGCGCGCGGCGGGGGCCGACGCCTTCGTCTCGACCAACAGCGTGCCGCATCCGACCAACCGCCTCGACCTCGCCCCGCTGCTGGCCGAGGCCTTGGCCGCCGACCTGCGGGAGGGGCCCTTGGGCGGCGCCCCGGAGGCCGCGCCGTGAGCCCCGACGGCCTGCGCCTCAAGCCGTTGGCGCTGGACACCTATGGCGAGCGGGTCGTCGTGGTCCACCGCGAGTGCCCCGCCTTCGCGGTCGAGGGCTTCCAGTCGCTGGCGCGCGTCGACGTGCGGGTCGGGGAGCGCTCGCTGACCGCCGTGCTGGTGCTCGCCGACGACGAGGCGTTCGTGGGGCGGGAGGAGATCGGCCTGGCCGCGGAGTCGATCGCGGCGCTCGGGGCGGCGCCCGGCGCGGAGGTCGAGATCCGCCCGCCCCGGCCCATCCGTTCGCTCGGCGCCGTGCGCCGGAAGATCTCGGGCGAAACCCTCGGCGCGGAGGACTACCACGCGATCGTCGCCGAGATCGTCGCCGGGGCCTACACCAAGACCGAACTCGCGGCCTTCGTCGTCGGCTGCGCGATGGACGGACTGGACCGCGACGAGGTGGTCCACCTCACGCGGGCCATGGGGCGCGCGGGCCATGCCCTCGCCTGGGACCGCGCGCCGGTCGTGGACAAGCACTGCATCGGCGGGATCCCGGGCAACCGCACCTCGATGATCGTCGTCCCGATCGTCGCGGCCCACGGCCTCGCCATCCCCAAGACCTCCTCGCGCGCCATCACCTCGCCCGCCGGGACGGCCGACACCATGGAGTGCCTGGCGCGGGTGGACCTGACCATCGAGGAGATGCAGGACGCCGTGCACCAGCACAACGGCTGCATCTGCTGGGGCGGTGCCGTCAACCTCTCGCCCGCCGACGACATCCTCATCTCGGTGGAGCGGCCGCTCGCGCTGGACGCGGAGGGCCAGATGGTGGCCTCCATCCTCTCGAAGAAGCTGGCCGCCGGCTCCACCCACATCCTCCTGGACATCCCGGTCGGGCCCACCGCCAAGGTCCGCTCCCACGACCGGGCCGAGCGGCTGCGCAAGCTCTTCCGCTACGTGGCCCACGCGCTGGGCCTGCACCTGGAGGTCGTGTTCACCGACGGGGCGGGGCCGATCGGCCGGGGCGTGGGCCCCGCGTTGGAGGCGCGCGACGTGCTGCAAGTCCTGCGCACCGACGCCGACGCGCCGCCCGACCTGCGCGAGAAGTCGCTGCGGCTGGCCGGCCGCGTGCTGGAGTTCGATCCCCAGGTCGAGTGGGGGGCCGGGTACGACCTGGCCCGCCGCATCCTGGACTCGCACCAGGCCCTGGAGGCGATGGAGGCGATCCGCGCCGCCCAGGGCCGCGCCGAGCCGCCGCCGCCCAGCCCGCTCACCCACGAGGTGCGCGCCCCCCGGGCGGGGCGCCTCGTCGCGCTGGACAACTTCGTGGTGGCGCGGACCGCGCGCCTGGCCGGGGCGCCGATCGTCCGCGGGGCCGGGGTGGACCTCCTGGTGCCGCTCGGGCGGGAGGTCGCCGCGGGCGAGCCGCTGCTGCGCATCCACGCGGCCCGGTCCGTGGACCTGGGCTTTGCGCTCGAGTACTTCGAAGGACGGCCCGCGAGCCTCGCCCTCGCCTGACCCCCGGGGGTTCGGGGCCCGGCCGGCTATCTTGGGCTGATGGCCAACCTCCAACTCCAGTGCTTTGGCGCCGCCCGCACCGTGACCGGAAGTCGCCACGTGCTCCACCTGCCGCAGGCCCGGGTGATGCTGGACTGCGGACTGTTCCAGGGGCCGCGGCGCGAGTCGATCGAACGCAACCGGCACATCCCCCTGCGCCCCGACGCCGTGGTCCTTTCCCACGCGCACATCGACCACAGCGGCGCGCTCCCCACCCTGGTGCGCGACGGGTTCCGGGGCCCGATCCACGCCACGCCGGCGACGTTCGACCTGTGCAAGGCGATGCTGGCCGACTGCGCCCACATCGCGGTGGGCGACGCGCGGCACCTGAACCGCCACCGCGCCGAGGGGGAGCGGCCCGTCGAGCCGATCTACACCGAGGAGGACGTGGAGCGGACGCTGGGCCTGTTCGTGACCCACGGGTACGGCGAGGCGTTCGAGGCCGCCGCCGGCGTGCGCGCCACCTTCCGCGACGCCGGCCACATCCTGGGCTCGGCCGGCGTGTGGGTCGAGCCCGCGCAGGGGCCGACGGTCTACTTCACGGGCGACGTCGGCCGGCGCCTGTACCCGATCCTGCGCGACCCCGAGCCGCTGCCGGAGGCCGACGTCGTGCTCTCGGAGTGCACCTACGGCACCCGGGACCACGAGCCGGCCGAGGCCGCCGAAGGGTTGCTCGCCGAGGTGCTCACCCGGGCGCTGGCCGAGGGGGGGCGCGTGCTCGTGCCGGCCTTCAGCGTGGGGCGCACGCAGAACCTGATCTACGGCTACGAACGGCTGCGGCGCGCCGGCCGCCTGCCCGAGATCCCGATCTTCGTGGATTCCCCCTTGGCCCTCAAGGCCTCGGAGGCCTTCGCGGCGCACCCGGAGTGCCATGACCGGGAGTTGCGCGAGTTCATGCGCGGGGGCGGCGAGCCCTTCTTCCCGGACGCGGTGCGTTTCGTGACCTCCGTCGAGGAGAGCAAGGCGCTCAACGAGCGTCCGGGCCCGTTCGTCGTGGTCGCGGGCTCGGGGATGTGCGAGGGCGGGCGGATCCTCCACCACCTGCTGCACGCGCTCGACCGGCCGACGACGACGGTGCTGATGGTGGGGTGGTGCGCGCCGAACACCCTGGGCCGGCGCCTGATGGACGGGGAGGCGCGCGTGCGGGTGTTCGGCCGGTGGATGGAGGTCAAGGCCCGGGTCGAGAAGTTGCGGGCGTTCTCGGCCCACGCGGGGCGCTCCGAACTGGTCGAGTTCCTCGCCCCCGCGGCGCGCCACGGCGCGGCCGTCCACCTCGTCCACGGCGACGAGGAGACGGCGTTGGCCTTCGCCGAGACGCTGCGGGCGGCGGGCCACCGCGACGTGACCGTGCCGGAGACCTACGCCACCTACGACCTCGCGCCGAGGCGAAGCCCCGCCCGATGAGCCCGGACGCGGCCTTCCTCCCGCCCCCGCCCCCGCGCGCCAGCCTGCTCGGCGTCGGGCGCTTCACCGCCGCGTACATGCTCGCGGCCGGCCTGGCGGCGCTCCTGCTGCGCAACCGCGAGTTCCTCTTCTACATCCTCGTGATGCTCGGCCTGATCGCCGCCGTGGCGGCGGTGCACCGGCGCGTGGCGCTCACGCGGGCGACGCTCTGGGGCCTTTCGGCCTGGGGCCTCCTGCACATGGCGGGGGGGCTCGTGCCGCTGCCCGTCGGCTGGCCCCACCAGGGCCAACCGGTGCTCTACAGCTTCTGGCTGCTCCCCGAACGCCTCAAGTACGACCAGGTGGTGCACGCCTACGGCTTCGGCGTCACGACCGCGGTGTGCTGGCAGGGGATCGCGCGCGTGGCGCGGGCCCCGCGGCCGACCTTCGGGCTGCTCGTCCTGGCGGGCGCGGCCAGCCTGGGCTTCGGCGCGCTCAACGAAGTGGTGGAGTTCACCACCACGTTGCTGGTGCCCGAGACCAACGTCGGCGACTACCACAACACCGGCTGGGACCTCGTCGCCAACCTCGCGGGCGTGGGGGTGGCGGTGCTGTGGATCGGCCTCACGCGGCGGGAACCGGGGCGCTGAGCTCGACCACGAGGGGCAGGTGGTCGCTGGCCACGCGCGTGACCTCGTCCAGGACGCACAGCACGTGGTGGCAGGTGACGGGGTCGCGATAGACGATCTTGTCCAGGCCCAGCAGGGGCCGGCGGCTCGGCCAGGTGCGCTCGCCGCGGGGCCGCGCGTCGCGGCGGGCGAGGTGGAAGCCGTGCTCGCGCATCACCGCCCGCGTGAGCCGGCTCGCCCATTCGTTCCAGTCGCCGGCGATCACGACGGGCTGGCCGTCGGCCGAGGTCCCGACGAGATCCTGCACGAGCCGGCGCACCTGGATCTTGCGTTCCAGGTGCATCAGGCCCAGGTGCACGTTGGCGACGAGCCAGCCGCCCGGGGGCCCCGTGCGCACGCGGGTGACGAGCCCGGCGCGGCGCTTCTTCGGGGGGACCGTCAGGTCCACGTTGCGAACGCCCTCCAGGGCGTGGCGCGAGAGGGTCAGGTTCCCGTACGCGCCGGACTGGACGCGGACGTTGAGGCCGAGCGCGGCGTGCGCGTAGCCGAGGTCCTGCGCCAGCCGTTCGCCCTGGCGTTCCCAGCGCGAACGGGGCACGTTCCAGTCGACCTCCTGCAGGCAGACGACGTCCGCGTCGATCTCCCGCAGCACCCCGACGATGCGCTCGAGCCGGTAGGAACGGTCCGTGCCGATCCCCTTGTGGATGTTCCAGGTGACGATGCGCAGGTTCGACCGCATTCCCGGGCGCATCGTACGGCGCGGGGTGGCGCCTGCTATCGTGCGCCTCCCCGCCTCGGCGGGGCGTGAGGGAGGCTGCGCATGGCGCCCGCGTCCGAGCCCCGCCCGCCGCCGCCCCCCGGGCCCAGCCCGCGGGCTTTGGCCCTGTGGGACGCCGTGGACCGCCAGGTGCGAGAGACGGCCCCGAGCACGGGCGTGGAGCGCCTGGACGAGGCGCTGCGGGCGGTGCTGCGGGGGCTTGACCGCGCGGCCTTCGTGGAGCCGGGCCGGCGCGCGGACGCCTACGAGGACCGGGCGCTTTCGATCGGCCACGGACAGACCATCAGCCAGCCGTTCCTGGTCGCGCTGATGACGCAACTCCTGTGGCCCGCACCGGCGCACCGCGTGCTCGAGGTCGGGACGGGCTCGGGCTACCAGGCGGCGGTGCTCGCGCGGCTCGTGGCCGAGGTCGTGACCGTCGAGTGCATCCCCGAACTCGCGCACCGGGCGCGCGAGCGTCTCTTGGCCCTGGGCCTGGGCAACGTGGAGGTGGTGGTCGGCAACGGGCGGCTGGGCTGGCCCGCGCGCGCGCCCTACGACGGGGTGATCGTGACCGCCGCGGCGCGCAGGGTCCCGCCCGCGCTGCGGGCGCAACTGCGACCCGGGGGCCGGCTCGTGGCGCCGATCGGCGAGCCGGGAGGCGCGCAGTGGCTCTGCGCCGGCACGCGGGAGGCGTCCGGAGGACTCGTTCTCGAGCGCCTCCTCCCGGTCGCCTTCGTCCCCTGCGTCGGGGCCGACGCGCCCGGGGACTGACCCGGCCCGGGGCCCCAAGGGGGGGCGGACGCCGGAGGGGCGCGGGCGCCCGGGGGGGCCCTGGCGCGGCGGCGGCGAAGCCGGGTATGCTCATCCTCCGAGGGCCCGCGGCGCCCGAGGGGATCCGGTTTCGCGCGCGCGGGCTGGTCGGAGGTCCGAACATGCAACGCGCCACCACCACCCCCCGCAAGGCCCGGGCGGCCGGCCTTGTGCTCCTCCTCGCCGCCCTCGGCCTGGCCCTGCTCCCGGGCCCGGGCCCGGGCCCGGCCACACCCGTTTCCGGCGGGGACGCCGCGCAGGCGGTGCGCTCCGAACCGGTCCCGGGCCCCGGCCTGGCGCAGCACCCGGGCGGGTTGCCTGGCGATGCCCGAACGCCCGGGCTTGCCCCCGTGCCCGCGCCCGCGGCGGGCGCGCACGATGGGGCCCCCGCAGCGGCGGACCCCGGAGCGCGGCCCGACGGCGCCATCGTGCGGGGCGGCAGCCCGCTCACGCTGGACCATCCCCTGATGGTGGAGGCCCGCGGCGTGCAGGCTCGCCACACGCGGGACCTGCTGCGCCATCCCCTGGTCGTGGGCACCGGGCTCGGGGTCGACAGCCTCGGGCGGGTGGCGCTGATCGTCTTCGTCCGCCGGCCGGCGGCGGATCTCCCCCGCCAGGTGGAGGGCCTCCCGGTCGAGGTGCACGTGAGCGGGGAGTTGCTCGCCTCCAAGGGCAAGCCCGGACCCAAGCCCGCGCCCGTGGATCCGACGGCGCGCTTTGCCCGGCCGACGCCCATCGGCGTCTCGACCGGGCACCCCTCGATCACGGCCGGCACGATCGGCTGCCGGGTCTTGAGGGTGGGGGGCGACCTCTTCGCCTTGAGCAACAACCACGTGTACGCCAACGAGAACTCGGCCGTCCTGGGCGACGCCGTGCTCCAGCCCGGGCCGTATGACGGCGGCACGTCGCCGGACGACGACCTGGGCGAGCTCGACGACTTCGAGCCGATCGTGTTCACCCCGTTGATCGACGGCGGGGCGAACGAGATCGACGCGGCGATCGCGCGCACGACCGCGCTCGACCTGGGCCACTCGACCCCGTCGGACGGCTACGGGCGCCCGCGATCCACGGTGGAGACCGCCGCGATCGGGCTGCGGGTGAGCAAGTACGGGCGCACGACCGGCCTCACCCACGGGCGTGTCTACGCGCTCAACGCCAGCGTGAACATCGGCTACGAGGGCGGCACCGCGGGCTTCGTGGGTCAGATCGTGATCACGCCCGGTTCGTTCAGCGCGGGGGGAGACTCGGGAGCGCTGGTCGTGGGGCGGGCCGGGTCGGCGGCGCGCCGCCCCGTGGGCCTGCTCTTCGCCGGGAGTCCCAGCGTCACGATCGCCAACCCCATCGGCCTCGTCCTGGAGCGCTTCGACGTGACCGTGGACGGGGACTGACCCCCGGCCATGCCCGCCGACCCGCTGGCGCAGGCGCTTGTGCGCAAGACGCCCCGCTTGCTGGCCATCGCGGGGGTTGAGGGCGCGGGGATCGGCCGGCGCCGCGACGGGACGGCCTGCGTGGTCGTGCTGGTGGACGCGCGCCGCGCGGGCCTGCCGGCCGAGGTGGCCGCGGTGCTCGGGGACCTCCCCGTTCGGATCAAGGTGGTCGGGCGGCTGGACGCGCGCGGACCCGGGTCAAGCGCGGGGGGGCGGTGACGCCGCGCATCCACCCGTCGGGGGGAGCGCCGCGGAGCAGCCGCCGGCCTCGGCGCCCGCCCCGGCCGGGGCCCCGCCCGCACGGTTCCACGGCATGCGCCCGAGCAGGAGGGCCATCCCGCAGCGGTCGGTGACGCCGGCGAAGACGAGCCCGGCCCCGACGAAGAGGGGCAGGGCGGCGAAGGCCGGGTGCACGGCGAGCGCCAGCGCCGAGCCCCCGGCCGCCAGCGCCCCGGCCACGATGCGCACCTGGCGCTCCAGCGACACGCGCGCCCGGCCCCGGCGCGTCGGGCCGCCCGCGGCCCGGTAGGCCTCGATCCCGCCCTCCACCACGCTCACCCCGGCCACGTGGGCGTCGGCGAGCAGGCGCCGCGCCATCTGCGCGCGGCTTCCGGTGCGGCAGAGCAGGAGGCGCGGGGCGGGCGTGGCGCGTACCTCGTCCAGGCGCTGGGCCAACTGGTCGAGCGGCACGTGGCGCGCGCCCTCGACGTGCTCGGCCTCCACTTCGAAGGCCATCCGCACGTCGATCACGCTCGTGGCCCCGCCCGCCCGCACGCGCGCGGCCGCCTCCGCCGCGGACACCGACTCGGGGATCGTCACGCCCTCGCGGTTGAGCCGCAGGAGGTCGTCCATGTTGGCGGGGCGGGGCGGGGGGTCGGCCGTGAGCAGGCGCATGAACTCGGCGCGGTCCCGCAGGGCGAGCCAGGGGTTCGTCCGGCGCTCCTCGCCGAGCGTGCTGTGGGCCCGGCCCCGGTAGTCGTGGCCCGGGTAGAGCACCGTGTCGTCGGGCAGGTCGCCCAGCACCCGCTGGAGCGTGTCGTACAGGACGCCCGCGTCGCCGCCCAGGAAGTCGGTCCGGGCGACGCTGCCGATCAGGAGCGTGTCGCCGGAGAAGAGGGCGCCCCCCGCGAGCAGCACGACGTGATCGGGCGTGTGCCCCGGCGCGTGGCGCACGAGGACCGGGACGTCGCCCAGGTGCAGGCGCTCGCCGTCCTCGGGATGGCGCGCGACGCCCCGGTGGCGGGCCAGCGCGTGCGCGATGCGCGTGGAGGAGAAGCGGGCGGCCAGCGCGCCGGCCCCGGAGGGATGGTCGGCGTGGGTGTGGCTGTCCACCACGTAGGGGAGCGACCACCCGCGGCGGGTCACGAGGGCCTCCACCTCCGCCACGAGGTCAAGGTGCACGTCCAGGGCCAGCGCCTGGCGGCTCACGGGGTCCGCGAGCACGTAGGTGCGGCAGCCCTGGGGGTGGAGGAGCGGCACGACCGTGAGCGCCGTCGCGGCCGAGGGGGTGGGGGCTTCGAGGGGCATGGGCAGGCTCCTTGCGGCTTGCGCTTGACTTGTTGCGCATTTGATCATTTACTCATGGAATGTCAAGCCCGGCCCCCCACCCCACCCACGAGCCCCTCCCCGCGGGCCTGCTCGCGGCCGCGGCCGCCCGCTTCCGGCTGCTCGGGACCCCGAGCCGCCTGCGCATCCTGGATGCGCTGATGGCGGGCGCCCGGGGAATGGGCGCCCTTGCGGCGGCCACGGGGCTCGAAGCCTCGAACTTGAGCCGCCAGGTGGCCGAGCTCGAACGGGGGGGCTGCGTGCGCCGGGTGCGGCGCGGCCGCGAGGTGCGCGTGGAGATCGCCGACCCCAGCCTGGCCGGTCTGTGCGCCCTGGTCTGTGGGTCGCTGCGCGAACAGGCGCAGGGCCGGGCCCGGGCGTTGGGCGCCGGCTGATTCGCGGGGAGGCGGAGGCGGGATCGGGCCGGGCCCGACCGCTGCGGGCGAAGACGCAAGGGGCTGCGCATGACCCCGCATCGTCGGACCGTCGCTGCGGGCGGGACGGCGGATCGGTGCGGCCCCGCCGCGTGGCACCGCGCTTGCTGACCTTCCCTTGGGCCTTCGGGCTGCTCTTTCGAACCGCAGACTCCTGATGCCGCTCCTCCACGCGGCGCGCCCCGGTGTGCCGGCGAAGCTCCCGGGGCGTGGTCGCGCGTGGCGCCGCGCGCGCGCAGGACGCATCCCGGCGATCGGACCTTCGAGGTCCCCGGCTGGTGCCGCCCGGAAGGACGCGGCCCCCGGCGCCGCGCCCGACCGTGAGGTCGCCCGCGCCCCGACGGGATCCCCTCCTGTGCGCCGGAACGCACTCCGTTCCAGGGCATGGACGACGAGGCCTTCGGACCTCGGCTGCGCCGGCGCTCCGCCGACCCGTGGAGACCGGGATCAGGATCTGCCGAGCCCGGGGCGGTGCGTTCCGCCCCGGGCTCGTCTTCCCTCTCTGCGCGCCCGCGCCCCCCCTTGCCCGCCGCCGAACGGGCGCGGAACCGGGCGCGGCCGGGGCGCCGATGGCGCCTCGCGGCCCCGGGCGCCGCGCGCTGCCGTGCGGCACCCGCGGTAGAACGCGGGGCGTGGAGTCGGAACCCGCGCCCCCCCTGGACGGCCTGCTTCCGCCGCAGATGGCCCGGCGCGCCGAGGAGGTCGGCGTGGCCAAGGCCGCGCTGGCGCTCGGGCCGCTCTTCGTGCTCGGCGTGCTGGCCGGCGCCTTCATCGCGCTCGGCGCCGTGTTCTCCAACACCGTGCTGGCGGGCTCCGCGGAGTTGCCCCATGGCGTCGCCCGGCTCCTGGGCGGCGCGAGCTTCTGCCTCGGCCTGATCCTGGTGGTGGTGGGGGGGGCGGAACTGTTCACGGGGAACACGCTGCTCGTGATGGCGTGGGCCAGCCGCCGCGTGAGCACCCGCGCCCTGCTGCGCAACTGGGGCGTGGTCTACGTGGGCAACTTCGTCGGCGCCCTGGGGACGGCCGCGCTCGTGGGGCTCGCCCGCCAGCACGAGTTCGGCGGCGGGCTCGTGGGCGAACAGGCCCTGGCGACGGCCGCCGCCAAGGTGCGCCTGGAGTTCGGACAGGCGGTCGCCCTGGGCGTGCTGGGCAACGCGCTCGTCTGCCTGGCCGTCTGGCTCACCTTCAGCGCCCGAACGGTCGCGGGGCGCATCGTGGCGATCCTCTTTCCGATCACCGGCTTCGTCGCCGCGGGCTTCGAGCACTGCGTGGCCAACATGTACTACCTGCCCCACGCGCTGTGGATCGAGGCCTTCGACCCGGCGTTCGTCGCCGGCGCAGGCCTGGAGCGCGGCACGTTGGGTTGGGACCGCTTCCTCCTGGACAACCTCCTCCCCGTCACGCTGGGCAACGTGCTGGGCGGTGGGGGGCTCGTCGCGGCGGTGTACTGGCTCGTATACCTGCGGCGGGACGCCGTCCGGGCCGCCCGGAACCCGCCCCCCCGTTCCGGGCCGGACGCATAGAGTCTGGGGCTGGAATCGGGGGGGCGGCGCCCCGTTCACCCGCCTGTCCCCCGGGAGGAACGCCCATGCGCGCCCTGCTCTCCCTGGCCCTGCTCGTGGCGGTCCTCGGCGCGCTGCCGGGCTGCGGCGACGACCCCCCGCGCGCCCCGGGTCCGGACGCCGCGATCCTGCGGGCGCGGGCGGCCGCCCTCTTCGCCGACGAGAACTTCGCCGCGGCCCGGGAGACGCTGGCGCCGTTGCTCGAACTCGCCGAGCCCGCGGCGATCGACCTGCTCGCGGGCGGGATCCTCGCCCTGGAACTGGGCGACCGGCCCGCGGCCCTCGCCCTGGTCGGGCGGGCGCTGGCGGCCGACCCCGAGGATCCCGCGGCGCACTACGTGCACGCGCGGCTCCTCGAACAGGAGGGCGACACCGACGGGGCCATCCGCCACTTCCGGGAGGCCCTGGCGCGCGCGCCCGACGACCAGCCCACGCGCCTGGCGCTGGCCTGGCGACTGACCGAGGCCGGGCAGCCCGAGGAGGCCGAGGCCCTGTACCGGGAGTTCCTCGCCCGGGGCGTGGCGCACACGGGGTCGTGGCACCTGATGGGCCTGCACCAGTACGCGATGGTGCTGTACCGCACGGGCCGTGACGCCGAGGCCGAGCGGCTCCTCGCGGAGAAGGCCACGCTGGAAGGCCAGGGGCTCACCGTGCCCAGCAGCGACGACAGCCAGCGCGGGACCTTCGGGCGGCTGCGGGCCCCGGCCCCGGTGCCCCCGGCGGCGGTGACCCTCCCCGCCCTGGCGTCCCGGCCGGTCTCGGAACGCCGCCTGGCGCTGGCGGGCGTCGCCCACCTGCTCGCGGCCACGCTCGTGGACGAGTGGGTGCACCTGCCCGAGGGCGGCTGCCGCATCGGGCGCTCGGACCTCCTCGCCTGGGGCGAGGCGGGCGTGTTCCGCCTCCCCACCGGCGCAGGGGCCCCGGAGCGCCTGGCCCCGGGCCCGGTCGAGATCCTGGTCGCGTTCGACGCCGACAACGACCGCGACCTGGACCTGCTGCTGCTCGGGTCCGAGGGCGCCCGGCTCCTGCTCGCGGGCGAGGCGGGGTTCGCGGCGGCCCCCTTCGACCTTCCCGCGTTGCCCGAGGGCCCGCGCGCCGCCCTGGCCGGGGACTACGACCACGACGGCGACCTCGACCTGGCGCTGGTCGGACGCTTCGGCCTGCGGCTTTGGCGCAACGACGGGGTCGGCGTGGAGGGCGGCCGGTTCGAGGACGCCACGGCCGCGGCGCTCGGCCGCACGCTCGACCCGCTCGACTGGGTCCTGGCCGAGGACTTCGACACCGACCAGGACGTGGACCTGCTGGTGGGGAGCGCCGAGGACCTGTGGCTGTTGAGCAACCTGCGCGCCGGCCGCTTCGAGGTGCTGGAGCCGACCGGCGTGCCTCCCTCCGCGCGCCGCTACCTCGCCGCGGACTTCGACGCCGACGGCCGCCCCGACCTCGTGAGCGTCGAGCAGGGCCGCCTGTGGCTCGGCCGGCCCGGGCGCGCGGCCTTCGTGCCGGGGCCCTCCCGCCCGGGGGTGGGCCCGACGCAGCGCGCGCGCGTGGGCGACCTGGACTCCGACGGGCGCCTGGACGTGGTGTGGCTCGGCGCCCGGGCGGCGGGGGTCTCACGCGCCGCGGGCCTTCCGGGCGCGCGCGACGACGACCTGGGCGGGGCCGGCTCGATCGACGCGCTCGGCGTGGACGCCGCGGGCACCGGCGCACCCCAACTCCTCCTGCTGCGCGCGGACGGGCTCGCCGTGCGGCCGGTCGCCCCCCAGGGGCGGGGCTTCAGGCTCGCGCTGCGGGGCATCAAGGACAACGCCCGCGGCGTGGGCGCCGTCGTCGAGGTGCGCGCGGGCGCCCTCTACCAGCGCCTGTACTGGCGCGGCGAGCCGCGCTGGATCGGCCTGGGGTCGGAGACGAAGGCCGACGTCGTGCGCATCACCTGGCCCAACGGGGTCGTCCAGCACGACCTGGACACGCCCGCGGGCTGCGAGCGGCTGATCGAGCAGGCCGAGGGCCTGGTGGGCTCCTGCCCCTTCCTCTACGCGTGGAACGGGCGCACCTACGAGTTCGTCACGGACGTGCTCGGCATCACGCCCATGGGCCTGCCCATGGCCCCGGGGATGCTCGTGCCCCCCGACCACGACGAGTTCGTGCGCATCCGGGGCGAACAACTGGTGCCCCGTACGCTCGAAGACGGCCGGGCGGTGTACGAGGTGCAGCTCACCGAGGAACTGCGGGAGGTCACCTACCTCGACCGCGTGAAGCTCCTGGTGGTCGACCACCCCGAGGGCACCGAGATGGAGCCCAACGAGCGCTTCACCTTCCCGCCCTTTCCGGAGCCCCGGATCCACGTCCTGGCGGCGTGCCGGGCGCCGCGGCGTGCGCTCGGCAGCGACGGGCGGGACTGGGCCGAGGAACTGGGCGCCATCGACGGCCGCTACGCGGCGCCCTTCACGCCCTACCGCGGCCAGTGGCTCGGCCTGGCGCCCGCGCACACGCTGGAACTCGCGTTCGACCCGGCGGGCCTCGCCGAGGCCTCCGAGTTGCGGCTGGCGATGACCGGGTGGTTCTACTGGACCGACGCCAGCGTCAACATGGCGACCGCGCGGACGCCCGGCGTGGACTTCGTCCCCCCGATCCTCCAGGTGCCGGACCCCGAGGGCGGGCCCGGCGCCTGGAAGGACGTGGGGCCTCCGGTCGGGTTTCCCGCCGGGAAGACCAAGACGATGGTGCTCGACGTGGGCGCCTTCCTGCGCCGGGACGACCCCCGCCTGCGCATCGTGACGACCCTGCGCCTGTACTGGGACTCGATCCGGCTGTGCGTCGGGGGCGACGCCGAGTCCGCGGTCACCGAGATCGAGCCGGAGTCGGCGTGGCTGTGGGAGCGGGGCTTTTCGCGGCCCATGTTCCTGGGCGGGGCGCACCGCCTGGAGTGGTTCGACTGGGACCAACTCGACGCGCCGCGCTGGAACCAGCACCCGGGGATGTACACCCGGTACGGGGACGTCCTGCCGCTGGTCCAGGCGATCGACGACTGCTTCGTCATCCTGGGGGCGGGCGACGCGTTGCGGCTGCGCTTTGACGCAACCGGGGTCCCGGCCCCGCGGCCGGGCTGGCGGCGCGACTTCCTGCTCTTCCTGGACGGGTGGGCGAAGGACCGCGACCCCAACACGCTCGAGGCCCTGTCCGTGGAGCCGCTCCCGTTCCACGGCATGACGTCCTACCCCTACGCGCCGGGGCAGCGCTACCCCGACACCGCCCAGACCCGCGCCTACCGCGCGGAGTGGAACACGCGCCACGCCCGGCGCTGGATCCCCCCGCTGGCGCCGCCCGGCGAAGGTGTCACCGGGCGTCGGGGTGCCGGACCTTGATCTCGCGGTCGGGCGCCGCCCCCTCGACCACGGTCACCTGGCCGTCCGGCCACGTGACCTCCAGGCGATCCACGGCGGGGTGCCGGCCCAGCCCGAAGGTCACCGCGAGCGGGACCTGCGCGAGGTAGGACCGCGTCGGCATCACCATCCGGCGTTGGGCCTCGCCCCCCGCCACGAGTTCGATGCGCGCGCCGATCGCGTCGCGGTTGGCCCCCGCGCCCACCAGGCGCACGCGCAGCCAGTGGTGTCCGAGGGCCTGGTCGTTGCGCAGCAACAGCGGCGCGCGTCCCGACTGCGTGATCACGAGGTCCAGGTCGCCGTCCCCGTCGACGTCGGCAGGCGCGGCGGCCCGCCCCACCACGGGCCGGGCGAGGTCCTTCACGCGCGGCGCGGGCACCAGCGCGTAGGCCTGGCGGGCGCGGGGGCCCTGGTTCCAGAAGAGTTGGCTCTCCTGCTCGTAGCTCTGGCTGGGCTGGACGCGGTGGATCTCCTGTTCGAGGTGGCCGTTGGTCTGGAAGAGGTCCAGACGTCCGTCCAGGTCGGCGTCGAAGAACAGCACCCCGAACGACAGCGCCTTGCGGCTCGGCGCACCGATGCCCTCGGCGATCGCCACGTCGGTGAAGCGGGGGGTGCCGCGCGCCGCCCAGTACAGGGAGGACATCTCGCTGGCGAAGTTGCCCACGGCGATCGCAAGGCCCCCGTCGTTTCGCGGGTCGCCGACGTCGGCGCCCATCGCCCCGGTGGAAGCGCCCCGGCTGTCGTAGGCGATGCCCGCGGCCTCGCCCACTTCCTCGAAGCGCCCCCGGCCGTCGTTGCGGAAGAGGAAGTTCCGCACCGTGTCGTTGGCGATGAAGATGTCCAGGTCGCCGTCCTCGTCGGGGTCCAGGAAGCACAGGCCGAGCGCCTTGCCCACGGGCACGCCGGTGGCCGGGTTGCGCACCTCGATGCCGCACTCGGCCGAGACGTCCGTGAAGCGCAGCCCGCCGTCGTTGCGGTAGACGAAGCACTGCACGCCCTCGAAGGACGTGGGCGGTCCGTAGGCGCGGCCCACGCCCTTGAGCGTGTAGTTCTGGTCCTCGTCGAGCGACTTGCTCCAGCGCACGTACGCGCAAACGACGAGGTCCAGGTCTCCGTCGCCGTCCAGGTCCGCAAAGCCGGCGCTGGTCGTCCAGGCGCCTTCGGGGCCCCGCAGGCCGCTGGCGTCCGTGGCGTCCACGTAGCGGCCCTCGTCGTTGCGGTAGAAGCGGTTCCCGCCCACCCCCGTGACCAGCACGTCGGGGTCCCCGTCGGCGTCGGCGTCGGCGATCGCCGCGCCCATGCCGAAGTGCCAGGGATCGAAGGCCGGTTGCTCGCTCCGGGTGAAGCGCCCCGATCCGTCGTTGACGTACAGCGCCGTTCCGCCCTCGGGGGGCGCTCCGGGCGTCCGGTCCCACGGCCAGGGGGCGCCGTCCACCAGCAGGAGGTCCGGGGCGCCGTCGCCGTCGTGGTCGAAGAAGGCGCACCCGCTGCCCATCGTCTCCGGTAGGTACTTGCCGCCCCGCGCACCGTTGCGGTGGACGAAGTCGATCCCCGCCGCGCGGGTCACCTCGGTGAAGGGCAGGTCGGGAGCGGCTTCCGCGTCGGGCTGGACCGAGGGCGCCGCGATCGTCGGCGCCGGCTGGGGCGGGGGGGCGTCCGTTGGGCCGAGCCACAGGGCCGCGGCGCCCGCGGCCGAGCCGAGCACGAGGAGCACCCCGAGCGAGCGGCGGAAGGCCCGCCCGATCACCGCGTCGTCGACCGGAACCTCCTCGGCACCGTCCGGCTCCGGGCCCTCCCGCGGGGCGGGCCGGTCGAGCGTCTGCGTCATGGAACTCCTATCGCGCCGGGACCTCGTAGGCTCCGGGCCGCTGCAGATCGTAGATCACCACGACGTCGGCGGCGTGGTTGGCCGCGGGGTACCGGCGGCGCGCCTCGACGAGGGCGCGGTCCTGCGCGTTGTCGTCGACCTTGTAGCGGGCGTGCTGCGCGCGGTGGTGGGCGGCCCGGGCGTCGTCGCCGAGCTCCGCGAAGAGCAGGGCGAGGTTCCAGTGGGCGTCCACGTTCTCCGGGTCGAAGGCGAGCGCCCGCTCGAACCAGTCCACGGCCTCGCGCTGGAGCCGCTCGCGGGCGGCGGGGTCGGCGCGCTCCTGCTTGCTGCGTTCGAAGAGGGTCTGTCCCAGTTCACCCAGCACGCGGTAGTCCTGGCTGAAGTCGAACTGCCGGCGGCGGGTCTCCTCCGTGTCCATCTCGACCACGGCCCGGAAGTCGGCGATCGCCTGGTCGAGGAAGCCGCCCTGCTTGTTGACCAGGCCGGTGAACCACGCCACCGACCACGGCGGGGCGGGCGGGTCGTGACGGGCGGCGCGGCCGAGCGCCGCGGCGGCCTCCTCGAGCCGGCCTTCGGCCAGCAGCAGCCGTCCCAGGTTGAGCGGGCCGTCGGGCCGCCCCAGGCGTTCGACGGCCCGGAAGGCCTCCTCCGCCTGGCGGAACTCCCCCTTGTGCGAGTCGCCGGCCTGGAGCAGCAGTCCGATCCCGTAGTCGTTCCAACGCTGCCACTCGGGAATGGGCGAAGGCCCGGTCTCCGTGGGGTCGGGCGCCTCCGGTCCCGCCGCCACGGGGAAGGCGACCTCGTCCCGGGCCAACTCGGTGATCGGCAGGTCGTTGTGGGCGAAGGCCGCGCCCTGGAAGTGGCGCATGTAGGTCGTGTCGAACTTCCGGTACAGGAGCCGCACCGTCGCCGTGAGGGGGCCGTGTGCGTCCTCGGGCACGCGCAGCCGGTAGTGGACGACGGCCGCGGCGCCCGGCGGGATCTGATGGTTGTACAGGGGGACGAAGATGTCCTGGGGATTGCGCCGGTCGATCCGGCGGCCCTCGCGGTCGAGCATGAACACGTTGACGAAGTGCGACCAGGGGTCGACGTCGCCCGCTCCGTCGCGGCCCCCGCTGCGGCCGATCACGCGTTCCCCGTCCCGCACCGTCACCTCGAGCCAGATCTCGTTGCTGTCGGCGGTCCCCTGCGTGAACAGGTGGCCCATCTTCACCGTGCGGATCACGGTCTCGAGCAGGACCGTCTCGCCGCGCCGGAGGACCGGGACGCGGGGGCGCACCGGCGCGAGGAGTTCGCCGTCCACGTCCGCGCCCCGCTTGACGCCGAAGAGGTCGACGCGCATCACGCCCGCCAGGAAGTCGCGGTGCGACTGGTTGACCCAGTCGGGCATCTTCTTGAGGTGGGGGATCGCCGTGTTGGCCGACGGGAACATGTGGTCGTGGACCTTGAGTCCGCCCGTCGCGTCGAAGTCGCGCGCGCCGAAGTCCTCGGAGGGGCGCAGCGGCATGTGGCAGCCGTTGCAGTCGTGCTCGGCCTTCGGGGGGTAGTAGAAGCTGGTGATCCCGTGTCCGGAGACGCCGCTCAAGTGGTAGGCGTCGTAGCTGTTCTGGCCGCGCAGCCACTTGTAGTGGTTGAGCTCCGGCGGCAGGTGCACCTTGTGGCAGGTGCTGCAGAACTCCGGGGTCTTGTGCAGGGGCTTGAGGAAGGTCTTCTTGTGGAACTCCGGCTTGGCCAGGATCATCTGCCGGTTGATCCACCGCAGGAGCGGGTTGTCGCTGTAGGCGAAGGGGTAGTGGGGCGACTCCTCGATCGTGTAGTCCGCGTTGCCCCGCACGCTGTTCACCTTGGTGATGGCGTGGCACACGGTGCAGGTGATGCCCGCCTGCGCCATGGGGTCGGCGGCGAGGTCGTAGGTCGGGTCGTCGAACTTCGGGTCGTCGAAGGCGCCGCTGAAGAAGGGAACCGGGTCGTGGCACCCGGCGCACCAGCGCGAGGCCCGCGGGTTGCCGTTGCGTTCGTTGGAGACCCGGCGCGTCTCCAGCACGCTGAACAGGTATGCCGGGTTGTTGAAGGAGGAGAACCGGTGCGCGCTGTGCAGCCACGACTCGTGGATGTCCGCGTGGCACTCCAGGCAGTACCGGTCGTTGAGCATCGCCTCGGCGGGGATGAAGTGTCCGGTGGCCGTGCGGGCGAGCGATGGGAAGAAGTAGGTTTCGCCCTCCTTCGGCCCCACGACGTCCCACTCGTGGGGGTGGTGGGAGTGGAGGAAGACCATGGCCAGGGCGAACGCACCGGCCACCGCCGCCCAGCGGCGCCCGATGTGCCACTTGATGCGCGTGCCCGCGAGGCGGTGCAGGACGAAGAGCCACGCCGCCACGAAGGGCAGGCCGACGTGGGCCCAGTAGACCCAGCGGCGGGCGTCCGCGTCCTTGACGGGGGCGAAGCCCTGCATGCGCACGAGGAGGAAGCCGCTCGCCAGCAGCAGCAGGGCCGCGGCGAAGAGGGCGTAGCCGGCGCGCACGGCGCGGCGGTTGGGTCGGTCGTGGGCGTTGCGGATGTGCAGGACGCCGAAGACCAGCACCGGCACGGTGAGCAGGACGCCCAACACCACGTGGGCGAAGGACATCATGTGGTAGAACCAGTTCTCGTAGAGTTGGCCGGTGCTCCACTGCAGGAAGGTGATCGCGCCCAGGTAGACCGAGTTCACCGAGGTGAGCGCGAAGAGGGCGAAGACGACCGCGAGCAGCCGCGCGAGGCGCGGGCCGACGACGCGGCGGTAGGGGCGGCGGCGCGGGGCCGGGACGCCGGCC
>JAPKHB010000120.1 GCA_026647295.1 Planctomycetota bacterium
AGAAGTGCGTCGTCTCCTGCGACTCGGTTGGCCAGGTGAACGTCGTCGGCGACGACTTCGAGGCCTTGTTCGGGTTGATGGACTTTCGCAGGGCGTCGGCGTATTCCTTCGAGATGAGTCGCGCGACGGGCATGTTCATGACGAAGTCCGGATCACCCAGGTACTGCGCGCGATCCGCGAAGGCGCGGCGCATGGACTCGGCGACGGCCCGATGCCCCAGACGCGCGAGCACATCCTGCTCGCCCGCCAGGTGGGCGTGCCGGCCGTCGTGGTCTTCCTGAACAAGGTCGACCTGGTGGACGACCCCGAGCTGCTCGACCTGGTCGAGCTCGAGGTCCGCGAGCTGCTCAACGAGTACGAGTTCCCCGGCGACGAGGTGCCGGTGGTCCGCGGCTCGGCGTTGCGCGCCATGCAGAAGCCGGGCGCGTTCGACGACGAGATGGGCGCCGGGGCGATCGTGAAGTTGCTCGACGCCGTCGACGCCTACATCCCGATCCCCGAGCGCGCGGTGGACAAGCCGTTCCTGATGCCCGTGGAGGACGTGTTCTCCATCAAGGGGCGCGGCACGGTGGGCACCGGCCGCATCGAGCGCGGCCAGATCAAGGTCGGCGAGGCGATCGAGGTGGTGGGCCTGCGCGAGGCGCCGATGCAGTCGGTGTGCACGGGCGTCGAGATGTTCAACAAGACGCTCAACGAGGGCCAGGCGGGCGACAACGTCGGCCTGCTCCTGCGCGGCGTCGACAAGGACGACCTCGTCCGCGGCATGGTGCTGTGCAAGCCCGGCAGCGTGAAGCCCCACACCGAGTTCGAGGCCGAGGTCTACGTCTTGAGCAAGGACGAGGGCGGGCGGCACACGCCCTTCTTCAACAACTACCGGCCGCAGTTCTACATGCGGACCACGGACGTGACCGGCTCGATCGAGCTCATGGGCGGCGCCGAGATGTGCATGCCCGGCGACAACGTCCGGATGAAGGTCAGCCTGATCACCCCCGTGGCGATCGAGGAGACCCAGCGCTTCGCCATCCGCGAGGGCGGCCGCACGGTCGGCGCCGGCGCGGTCACGAAGATCCTCAAGTAAGCCGTCCCGGAACGGAACGAACCCCCAGAGGAAGCCCACAGCCCGCCGGGTCCCGGCCGCCTCGGACCGGGACCCGGCCCGATCCCCGGAGGCCGGCCGTCGGGCCGGCCCCGGACCGCGGGAGACGCACCATGGCAAAGGCCCAGCCCAGTCGCGGCTTCGTCTGGCTCCAGTGCACGGAGACCGGCGACCTGAACTACCGGGTCCAGAAGCGGATCAAGGGCAACCCCTACAAGATCGAGGTGCAGAAGTACTGCCCTCGGCTGCGCAAGCACACCCTGCACAAGGAGTCGAAGAAGAAGTAGGCCGTCCAGGAGCATGGGCCGGGGCCCCGGGCTCCGGCCGGCCGCGCGGCCCGATCGCGTACGGCAGTAGCTCAACTGGTAGAGCAGTTGATTCCAAATCAACAGGTTGGGGGTTCGATTCCTCCCTGCCGTGCCACCCCCCGTCCTGCCCGCGCCCGCGGGCCCTGCGAGTCCCCGCCATGAACCTCGAGATCTACAAGAAGGGCCAAGGTCGCTACGCGCGCCGGGCGGCGTACCTGCTGGGCGGGGTGCTCATCTTCTTCGGAGCCTACCGGTTCTTCGCCACGTTCAACAGCGTGGGCCGGCACGTGTGGGTCGCGGACCTGCCGCTGATCGGCGACGTCACCCTGTACAAGGTCGAGGCCTTCGTGGTCTTCGCCCTGGGGCTCCTCGGGCTGCACCTGGTGCTCAACCGCCCGGCCACCGCCGACCTCCTGATCGACACCGAGCAGGAGATGCGCAAGGTCTCCTGGCCGTCGCGCACCGAGGTCTGGAGCGCCACGAAGGTCGTGGTGCTCGTCACCTTCGTCACCGGCCTGGCGCTGTACGGCTTCGACTTCGTGCTGCGGCAGATCATCTGGAACTACATCATCTGATTCGGCCCGGGACGGGGACCGCCCCCGTCACGGCCGGCAGGAGACCCCCGTGGCCAAGCGCTGGTATGTCGTCCGGGTGCAGAGCGGGCGCGAAGGAACCGTGCAGACGGCCCTCGCCCGGCGCCTGAAGATCGCGGGCCTCGAGGCCGCGGTGCCGCGGGTGCTCGTTCCCATGGAGGTGGTGACCGAGCTCAAGGGCGGCCGCAAGACCACGCGCAAGCGCAAGCTGTACCCCGGCTACGTCCTGGTCGAGATCGACCAGGACGCCGAGGGCGGGGTGCCCCGCGACGTGTGGACCCTGGTCCGCGAGACCACCGGGGTCGGCGACTTCGTGGGCCCGCGGGGCGCGCCCGAGCCGCTCGGCCCGCAGGAGGTCGAGCGCCTCTTGCAGGTCATGGAAGGCGAGAAGGACCGCGCGCCGCAGGTCAAGATCGGCCTGAAGCAGGGCGACGCGGTGAAGATCAAGGAAGGCCCGCTGGAGTCGTTCGAGGGCGTCGTCGACGACGTCATCCCGGCCAAGGGGATCGTGCGCGTGATCGTCACGATCTTCGGCCGGGCGACCCCGGTGGACCTGGAGTACTGGCAGGTCGAGTCGGTGTAGCGCCGCGGGGCGGCCCGCGCCGCCCGACGCGCCCCGCCGGGGCGCCCAAAGGAGGCCCCCATGGCCAAGAAGGAAGTCAAGGCGAAGATCAAGCTCCAGTGCCCCGGCGGGCAGGCGACCCCCGCCCCGCCCGTGGGCCCGGCGCTCGGCCAGCACGGCGTGAACATCGGCGAGTTCGTCAAGCGGTTCAACGACGCGACGAGCAAGGACCGGGGGCTGATCCTGCCCGTGGTCCTCACCGTCTACACGGACCGCTCGTTCGAGTTCGAGATCAAGAGCCCGCCCGCCGCCGTGCTGCTCAAGATGGCCGCCGGCCTGGAGAAGGGCTCCGCGACGCCCAACACCCTGAAGGTGGGCAAGGTCACCAAGGCCCAGGTGCTCGAGATCGCGGCCCGCAAGGCCAAGGACCTGAACGCCTTCGAGCCCGAGGCCGCCGCACGGATCGTGATGGGCACCGCCCGCTCGATGGGCATCACCATCGAGGGGTAGGCCCGGGACCCGGGCGGGACCCCCGGCGGGCCCCCCGCGGGACCCGGAGGAGCCCGTCCGGCGCGCGGCCGGGGGCCGGGGGGCGGCGCTGATGGGCCGGACCCAGCGGACCCGGCCGACCCCGCGGACCGGGCCGCCGGCGGGGCCGGCCCGCATTTCCCTTTGGGGGGGCCTGGGCCGGCGTCTACCTTGCGTGGCTTCCCCGGGGTTTCCCGCGGGGAGGCTCGCCCACCGCCGGCCCGGGATCGCGCGGCGCCGACGGGAGAGTTAGGAGATCGCGACATGGCACACGTGAGCCGGCGCTACCGCGCCGCCGTCGAGGTCCCCGGCTACGACCGCGCCCGGCGCTACGACCTGGGCAGCGCGCTCGAGGTCCTCGGCCGCTTCCCCAAGGCGCGCTTCGACGAGACCGTCGAGGTGGCCTTCCGCCTGGGGGTGGACCCCAAGCGCTCCGACCAGGTCGTGCGCGGCAGCGTCTCGTTGCCCAAGGGCATCGGCAAGGAGCGCGTGGTGGCCGTGTTCGCCGAGGGCGCCCAGGCCGAGGAGGCCCGCGCGGCCGGGGCCGACCACGTCGGGGGCGAGGAACTCGCCCAGAAGATGCTGGACGGCTGGACGGCCTTCGACGTGTGCATCGCCCACCCCGCCATGATGAAGGTGGTGGGCAAGCTCGGGCGCGTGCTCGGCCCGCAGGGCAAGATGCCCAGCCCGAAGAGCGGTACGGTCACGCCCCAGGTCGCGCTGGCCGTGCGCGAGTTCAAGGCCGGCAAGGTCGAGTTCCGCGCGGACGCCGGGGGCGTGGTGCACGTGCCGGTCGGCAAGCGCAGCTTCGCGCCCGACGACCTCGCCACGAACATCAACCACATGATCGAGCACATCCGCTCGCTCAAGCCCCCGGCGGTGAAGGGGGCCTACATCCGCAAGGTGTCCCTCTCCGCCACCATGAGCCCCTCGCTCACGCTCGACGTGAGCTGACGGCCAGCCGTCCACCCGCCCATCTCCCCCCGGCCCCCCCCGGCCGGGATCCCCGGAAGAACGCCTCAAGGAACCACGGAGCAGCCATGGCGAAGGTCCTCAAGCAGATGCTGGCGGCCCAGCTCGAGGCGGCGCTCGGAGAGGGCGCCGACCTGCTGCTGATCGACACGGGCCCGATGCCCGTGGAGGTCAACCGGGAGTTCCGCGCCGACCTGCGCTCACGCGCCGGCGGCGCGCGCATGCGCGTGATCCACAACCGCACGGCGCGGGTGGCCCTGGGGGCGCTCGGGGTCGCCGACCCCAAGGAGCGCCTGCGCGGCCTGCTCAAGGGGCCCTCGGCGGTGCTCTTCGGCGGCGACGGCCCGATCTCGATCGCCAAGGTCGTGCGGGAGTGGGTGCGGCGGCACAAGACGCTCACCATCAAGGGGGCGGTCGCCGACGGGGAACTGCTGGGCCCCGCCGACGCGGCCGGGCTGGCCGACCTGCCCGACCTCACCCAACTCAAGGGCATGCTCGCGGGCGTGATCCAGGGCCCGGCCCGGGGCCTCGCCGCCAGTCTCCAGGCCGTCTACGGCGGCCTCGCCCGGGCGCTACAGGCCCGGGTGGACAAGGAAGGGGGCGGGGACGCCGCGGCCTAGGGCCCGGCGCGACCCCGTCCGAGTCAGTTTCCGGATCCGATCCAGGAGTTTCGAACCATGTCCGACAACGCGACCCAGGACGTCCAGCTGGACGCCGACCTCGAGGCCATCTTCCAGAGCCTCGACGGCCTGACGATCTCCAAGGCGGCCAAGCTGGTCAAGGCGCTGGAGGCCCGTTGGGGCGTCTCCGCCGCCGCACCGGTGGCCGTGGCCGCGGCGCCCGCCGCGGGCGGGGGGGCGGCGGCCGCCGAGGTGGAGGAGAAGACCTCCTTCGACGTGATCCTCAAGAGCGCCGGCCAGCAGAAGATCCAGGTGATCAAGGTGGTCCGTCAGCTCACCGGTCTGGGCCTCAAGGAGGCCAAGGAACTGGTGGACAGCGCCCCCAAGCCCGTCAAGGAGGGGGTGAGCAAGGACGACGCCGCCAAGATGCAGAAGGACCTGCAGGACGCCGGCGCCGAGGTCGAGGTCAAGTAGCCCCCGGGGGCCGGCCCGGCCGGCGTTGGCGCTGGGGCCGACGGGCCCTGGGCTACCCCCCCCGGCCCCCCCGGCCCCGGCCGGGCAGCCGGAAGGGGGCCCGACCTGGAAATCCCGCGGACCTTCGGGCTCCGCGGGTACATTGAAGCGTTCGGGGCGCGAGCCCCGCTGGGACCCGGGGCCGTCGCCCCGCTCCCGAACCTGCCTGTGGCTCCGTCAACGCCGCCCCCGGGCCGGGGCGGCGACAGCCGGGAGCCCGCGCAGCGGCCTGCCACGGACCCGAGCCGTTCCGGCGCTGCCGGAGACGGGCCCGACCTTGGATGTGCAACCCGTCGGGGGGGACGAGCGAACGGCCGTCGCCCCTGGGGACCGCGCGCGCAGGCCGCCCCTTCGGGGAACGCCTTCCCGCCGGACTCCCCGCCAGGAGAACCGAGCGATGGCGAACTCGAGCCCCCAGCACGCGGGCAACGGCAACGGACACCCGGCCAGCGGACCGCGCCGCACGCCGGTCTCCGCGGACACCCCGTACGCCGCCGGCCTGCCGCTGCGCGACTTCGGCGGTCGGGGCTCGCACCTGCCCGTGCCCGACCTGGCCGAGCTGCAGACCAAGGCCTACGCCAACTTCCTCCAGGAGGAGGTCCCCGCGGAGCACCGCGAACCCCTGGGCCTCGAGGGGGTGCTGCGCGAGGTGTTCCCGATCCCGTCCTACGACGGCTCGATGGAGCTTCAGTACCTCTACTACGAGCTCGGCAGCCCGCGCTACACGATGGACGAGTGCCGCGAGCTCAAGGTGACCTACGGGCGGCCGTTCAAGATCCGGGTGCGCCTGCAGAAGGAGAGCCCCGTCGAGGAGGACGTCTACCTCGGCGAGATCCCGATCATGATCGGCGGGGGCGAGTTCATCGTCAACGGCACCGAGCGCGTGATCGTCACGCAGCTCCACCGCTCGCCGGGCGTGGACTTCTCGATGGAGAGCCACGGCAGCGAGCGCAAGTTGCACAGCTGCTGGCTGATCCCCGAGCGCGGGTCGTGGGTCGAGCTGAACGTGACCAAGAAGGACGTCCTGGCCGTGCGCATCGACCAGAGCGGGAAGTTCCCGGCCACGGCGCTCCTGCGGGCGATCAGCGAGGACTTCAGCACGGACGCCGAGATCGTGCGCCTGTTCTACGAGACCGCGCGGGTGCCCGTGAGCTCGCGGAACTTCAAGAAGAGCGTCGTGGGCCGCCACGCCGTCGCCCAACTCGCCGACGCCGACACCGGCGAGGTCATCGTCGACGCCCTCGAGCCGATCACCGAGGACGCCGCCGAGCGCCTCGCGCAGTCCTCGATCGAATCGGTCGAGGTCGTCACCGAGCTCGACGACCCCCTCGTGCTCAACACGCTGCTGGAGGACGCCACCGAGTCGCACGAGGAGGCGCTGCTCAAGATCTACGGCCGTCTGCGCCCGGGCAACCCCCCCCAGGTCGAAAAGGCCAAGGAGCTGTTCCGCGAGAAGTTCTTCGACGAGACGCGCTACCGCCTCGGCAAGGTGGGGCGGTTCCGCCTCAACCGCAAGTTCGGGACGAACTTCCCGGAGGAGCAGCAGACCCTCCACAAGGAGGACCTCGTCCAGGCCATCCGCTACCTGATGAAGCTGCGCGCCGGCAAGGGCGAGGTGGACGACATCGACCACCTGGGCAACCGGCGCATCCGCACGATCGCCGAGCTGGCGGCCGACGAGATGCGCAAGGGCTTCCTCAAGCTGCGCCGGACGGCCCAGGAGCGGATGAACATCGAGTCGGCCGAGAGCGTGACGCCGCGCTCGGTGATCAACAGCAAGACCATCTCCTCGGCCATCGACTACTTCTTCGGGCGCGGGGAGCTCTCGCAGGTCGTGGACCAGACCAACCCGCTCTCGCAGCTCAAGCACGAGCGCGGCCTGTCGGCATTGGGCCCCGGCGGCCTCAACCGCAAGCGCGCCGGCTTCGAGGTCCGCGACGTGCACATCAGCCACTACGGCCGAATCTGCCCGATCGAGACGCCCGAAGGCACCAACATCGGCCTGATCTCGTCCCTGGCGCTGTACAGCGGGGTGGACGAGTACGGCTTCCTGATCACGCCCTACCACGTGGTGCGCGACGGCGTCGTGAGCGAGGAGATCGTGTACCTGCGCGCGGACGAGGAGCTCGACAAGGTGCTGGCGCCCGCCGACACGCCGCTCGGGCCGGACCGCAGGATCGCGGAAGAGGAGATCCTGGGCCGCAAGAACGACGACTTCCTGATGGTTCGGGCGAAGGACGTCCAGTACATGGACGTGAGCCCCATGCAATTGGTGGGCGTCTCGGCCTCCCTGATCCCCTTCCTGGAGCACGACGACGCCAACCGGGCGCTCATGGGCTCGAACATGCAGCGCCAGGCCGTCCCGCTGCTGCGGACCGACCCGCCGCTGATCGGGACCGGGATGGAGACGATCGTCGCCCGCAACTCGTCGATGGTCGTCCGCGCCGAGGAGGACGGGACCGTCACCTACGTCGACGCGCTGCGCGTCGTGGTGGGGGACCACGAGTACCGCCTGCGCAAGTTCGTGGGCCTCAACGAGCGCACCTGCCAGAACCAGAAGCCCATCGTCGCGATCGGCGATCGGGTGGTCAAGGGCCAGGTGATCGCCGACGGCGCCGCCACGCACAACGGCGAACTGGCGCTCGGGCGCAATGTCCTGGTCGCGTTCATGCCCTGGGACGGCTACAACTACGAGGACGCGATCCTGGTCTCCGAGGCCCTGGTCCGGCAGGACGCCTACACGTCGGTGCACGTCGACACCTACGAGATCGAGATCCGCGAGACCAAGCTCGGGCGCGAGGAGTTCACCAACGACATCCCGAACGTCTCCGAGCGCGCGCTGCGCAACCTGGACGAGGAGGGGATCGTGCGGGTGGGCACGCGCGTGCGCCCCGGCGACATCCTGGTGGGCAAGGTCGCCCCGAAGTCCAAGAGCGAACTCTCCCCGGAGGAGAAGCTCCTGCACGCGATCTTCGGCCGCGCGGGCGAGGACGTGAAGAACGACTCGCTCACCGTCCCGCCGGGCGTCGACGGGATCGTGATCGAGACGAAGAAGTTCTCCCGCAAGATCAACATCAGCGAAGAGGAGCGCGCGGAGAACCAGGCGCGGATGCGGGAGGCCGAGCGCGAGTTCACCCAGCTGTTCCGCCGGGAGCTCGAGGCGCTGATCCAGTCCATGGACGAGGGCCTGGGGCGCCGGCTGGTGGACGCGGTCTCGCGCAAGCCCTTCGCCGTGGGGGAGGAGCAGAACGCGCTCGAGCTACGCGATCTGGCCAGCCGCCTCACCGCGGCCGTACGCGGGGCCGGGCTGCGGCGCGACGACCCCTTCCACCAGGTGTTCCGCCGGCACATGCGCCGCATCGACGACGCCGAGGCGGTCAAGAACAAGACCGTGAACCGCCTCTCGCGGGGCGACGAGCTGCCCACCGGAGTCCTCGAGGTCGTGAAGGTGTACCTCGCCACACGCCGGAACCTCTCGGTGGGGGACAAGATGGCCGGTCGCCACGGCAACAAGGGCGTCATCAGCCGCATCCTCCCGCTCGAGGACATGCCGTTCCTGGAGGACGGCACGCCGGTCGAGATCGTGCTCAACCCCCTCGGCGTGCCCAGCCGCATGAACGTGGGCCAGATCCTCGAGACGCACCTGGGCTACGCCGCGCGCCTCCTGGGTTGCCGGGTCCGCACGCCGGTGTTCGAGGGCGCCGACGAGCAGCAGATCGAGGCCATGCTCGAGGAGGCCGGGCTGCCGCCCGACGGCAAGGTCACGCTCCACGACGGCCGCACCGGCCGCCCCTTCGACCAGGGGGTGACGGTCGGCTACCTCTACATGCTCAAGCGCGTCGGCTTACGCCAAAGTGCTTCGTCGAGGCGCACGGTCATGACGAGACCGCGGCAACTCAATCCGGGATGCCTACTACTGGATATTCTCAACCATCGCTTGGCAAGGGAGCCACAGCGCTGTGACGCATGCCATGGGCCATGAAATAGCGAACAACCAACCGAACAGGTTTGCGCCATGGGCTACGTAGAGTCCGTTGCCGCCTTTGCGTGTTCCTGAAAACCCTACAATGGCGATCAGAACTGGAACGGCGTAAGCGGCGGTGTGGTACTTCAAAAAGAACGTGGTCAGAACCGGAAGGTCCATGCCTTGCTTCACAAACATCTGCTCGAAACTGTCGATCACAAAGGAAGGCGTAAAAAGTGCGCTGACCAACGAGGCGAGACTGCTCGCCACAACCGACATCATCATTTTTTTTCGTTCGTCCATGGGGAGCATTGTACGAAGCCAGAGCAAGAAATGTGACTCGTATTGCGTCTGCTATCCGGAGAGGCTAAACCATTGCCCGCCAGCCCTTTACATGTCTTTTACATTCAAAAGCTTCGCAAATAATTTTCAGAATCCTGTAACCTTTTGACCTCGAAACCGTATTAACAGATAGCTGCGGGGCTGTTGATTTCCGCGCTCACGGGATGGCTGGCAAGCCTGCGCTGGAAGAAAGAGGGCGGGATGGTCGTCGGCGCGGTCGTGTTCTCGCATTGGATTCTCGATCTGCTCGTTCATCGCCCCGACCTGCCGATTCTGCCTGGAAACCTCGG
>JAPKHB010000121.1 GCA_026647295.1 Planctomycetota bacterium
ACCGACTTCGTGCGTCGCAACACGGCCGTTACCGCGACGCTTGAGGATGGCGCCAGGCGCGTTGAGCGACCCACATACCCCGAGGAAGCGCCTCGAGCTCTCGCTGGCGGTGTGAGCGGCGCGGGCCGGGGCGGTCAGACCTCGACGGTGCGCCCGCGCTCGTCCAGCGCGAGCCGCATCGGACGCAGCACCTCGATCTGGCGCTTGAGGATGTCGGCGTGGAAGCGGCCCTCGCTGGCCAGGACTTCGAGGAAGATGCGCGCCTCGCGGTTGGGCATCTTGTGGCGCAGCTTGTCGTAGTAGTAGGCGGCGTACTCCTCGAAGCGGATGGCCGCGTACAGGGCCTGGATCAGCGACTCCTTGTCGTTGATGCCCGTCACGTCCACCGCGCCGAAGATCCCGGCGGCCGCGGCCTCGGCCACGCTGGACTCGCCGGTGCCGAACAGGGCGCGGCGGTGGGCGCGCAGCGTCTTGCGGTGGTCCTTCTCGTCCTTCTTGAGTTGGGCGAGGCGGGCCTGGAGTTGCGGCACCTCGACGCGCCGGGCGAGGCGGTCGTACATCCGCAGGGCGAGGGTCTCGCAGTGGATGCCCGCGTCCAGGATCTCGATCGGCTTGAGGTTGGTCGGCAGCATGTCCCGGCTCCTGCCCGCGGCCCGCGAGCCCGCGGGCCCCCGATCCGCTCCTCGGTCCCGCCCCGGCCTGGGGGGGTGTCGCCCCGCGCCGGGGCCCGGCTCCTTGCGAAACCGCGCGCGCCCGGACGGCACCGGCGCCCCGGCGCCGATCGCGCTCGAATGTAGGGGCCGGGTCCGACAGGATCCGCACGGGGCGAAACCTCTGGCGGCCTTGGCGCGAGGAGGTGGCAGCCCCTGGGCTCCGCCCCGGGCCGGGTCGGACGGCGGCCCGGTCGCCCTCCGGTCGCGAGCGGACATGCGGTCTCTACGCTCGACGGTCCGTGGCGGAGCCCGGGGCCCCGGCGGCCCGGCCGGGCCTTTCCGCCGCATGACCCCGGCGGGGGTCCCGGCCCCGGACGGGGCCCGGGGCCCTCGGTTCGGTCGCCTTCCGGGGGCCGCCGGAGCACCCCGGCCCCCGGCCCGGGAGCCGGCGCGAAAGGCCGGCACGATCGCTACGCCAGCACGGCCTCGATGCGCTTCTTCAGGCTCGCCTTGGGCTGCAGGCCCGTGACCTTGTCCACCGCCGCCCCGTTGCGGAAGAAGATGATCGTGGGCACGGACATGATCTGGAACTCGCGGGCCACGTCCTGTGCCTTGTCGATGTCCACCGTGCCGACCTTGAGCCGGCCGTCGTACTCCTTGGCGAGGTCCGCGACGATGGGGGCCAGGGCCCGGCAGGGCCCGCACCACTCGGCGCCGAAGTCCACGAGCACCGGCATCTGGCTCTGCTTGACCTCGGTGGCGAAGTTCTCATCGGTGAAGGCGGGAAGGTTCGCAGCCATCGCACTCTCCGGGGACGGGGGCGGGCCGCGGGGAGCGCGTTGCGCCCCCCCGGGCCCGGCCCGGGGTCAAGCCCTGGGGGAGGCGCGCGAAGGCCCGCCCGATCCCAAGGGCAAGCCGCCGAGTGTACGCAAGCCCGCGGGACGGGCTAAGCATTCGCCCCGCGCCGGCGCCCGCGCCCGCGCCCGCGCCGCCTTGCGCCCGGTCGCGAGCGCGGCTCCCCGCCCGCCGGGGGCCGCGTACAATCCGCCGCACATCCCTTCCGTCCTCTTGACCGCCCGCCGGCGCGCCCCGGCCGAGCATCCAGCGCGCCGTACGTCCCGACCCCCGACCCCTTGACGCCGGGTCCCCCGCCGCGGCGTCGGGGGCCGGAGCGGTCCGCCCGCGGAGCCCCGTGCGAGCCCTGATCCTCCTCCTTTCGCTGGCCGTGATCGGCCTGGCGGCCAGCATCGTGCTCGAGGCGCACGGCCGCGAGCCCTACGAGCGCCGCGCCGGCCCCCGCTTCGAGGTCGGGCGGCTCATCGCCGACGCGCGTCCGGGCGAACAGGCCGTCTACCGCGAACAGGGCTCGCTCGAGCTCACCGCCTTCGTCGTGGAGGCCGCGCCCCCGCCCGCCCCCAACGCGGTTCCGCGCAAGGTGATCCGCCGCGAGTTGCGCGACCGGGCGGGCCAGCCGTTGTCCGGGCGCCTTTCCCACGTCACCTATCCCCACGACCCCTCGTTGCACGGCTGGTTCCCGCTGGAGGCTCCGGAGGCGCCCGACGCGCTCGACCGGGTCTGGATCGTGCGCGCCATCCGGCCCGACACCGTGCGCCTCGGGGGCAAGGAGCGGCGGTGCTGGCGCGTGGACCTCACCGACCCCGCGCTGCCCCCCGACCAGGACACGGTCGTGGCCTGGTTCGACCCGGAGGTCCCGGTGTACGGCCTCCTGCGCTACAAGCGCCTGGGCGAGACCTGGGACCTCGTCCACGCACAAGGCGGGGGGGCGTGAGCGTGCGCGCCGCCCCGCGCTCCGCGCCCCCGCCCGCCGCCCGGCGGCGCGTGAGCGAGCCCTTCCTCCTGCTCGTGCTCTGCCTCATGGTCGCCGTCCTGGGCTACATCCGTTTCGTCGGGATGGGGGGCACGCTCGAGGCCGATGCACCCGAGTTCTCGTTTCGCAACCCCCTGCTCGCCGCCCAGCCGGGCGAGCGGGTGCTCTTCTACGCCCGCGAGCAGCCCCAGCAGGTGTCCTGCCTCGTGGTCCGGCCCGAGGGCGTCGTGACGCGCCCGGCCCGGGGCCCCGAACACCTCGGGATCCTGGGCGACCTGCGCCGGGAGCGGCCCTACGTGGCCACCGAGTACAAGGCGCTCGAGCGGGGCGACCTGGCCTGCGGGCCGTCGAGCGTCCCGGCCCAGGCCGTGCTCTACCCGCTCAACGACCTGGGGATGCCGCAGGGGACCCAGGTCCGGATGCACAGCATCCAGCCGCTGCGCGTGCGCTGGCGCGACCGCGAGTTGGTGGTGTACGAGGTCGTGTTCGAACGCTACGGGATGCTGCCGGGAACCTGGCGCACCTACTTGAGCGAGGACGCGCCGGCGCTCGGCCTGGTCAAGCGCACCGCGCTGCACCCCAACCGCGGCGCCGAGGAGGTCCACTTCCAGGAACTGGTGGAGGCGGCGGCCGCGGGCGGCCCCTGACGCGCCCGGGCCCCCCACGGTACCCTCGGCGCCCGTGTCCGAACCGCCCCGCACCGTCCCGGCGTACCTGGCCCGTGCGCTCGAACGCCACGCCGACCGGGTCATGCTGGAGGACCGCGAGGGGACCGTCACCTTCGCCGAGCTGTGCGGCCAGGCGGCGCGCGCGGCCGAGGGGCTGCGGCGCCTGGGCGTGGCGCCCGGGGACCGGGTCGCCTTCTACGCCGACAACTCCCGGCGCTGGATCCTCACCGACCTGGCGCTGCAGCTCGCCCGCGCCGTCTCGGTGCCCCGCGGCACCGACACGCCCCTGGAGGAGTACCTGCCGCTCGTCGCCCACGCCGAGGCGCGCCTGGCGTTGGCGCACTCGGCGCGCCACGCCCGCGCCCTCGCCGAGCGGGCCGCGGAGGTGCCGGGCCTGGACGAGGTGATCTCGATCGACCCGGCGGAGGCCCCGGGCCGCACGCTGGACGACCTGATCGCCCTGGGCGCCGGCGCGCCGTCCTTCGCCGAGCAGGCGCGCGCCGTGCGGCCCGACGACCTGGCCACGATCATCTACACCTCGGGCACGACGGGCCGCCCCAAGGGGGTGATGCTCACGCAGTCCAACTTCGGCCACCAGGTGGCCGTGTGCCCGGGCGTGTTCCGCATCGGCCCCGACGAGCGCTTCCTCTCCGTGCTGCCCCCCTGGCACATCTTCGAGCGCAGCGTCGAGTACATCGCCCTCACGGCCGGGGCGCGGGTCGTGTACACCGACCGGCGGCGCTTCAAGGAGGACCTGGCCGCCCGCGCCCCCACCTTCGTCCCCTCGGTCCCGCGGATCTGGGAGACGGTGTACGACGCCGTGCAGCGGGCGGTGGGGGAGGGCTCCACCCTGCGCCGGGCCGTGTTCCGCGGCGCCTACGCCGCCGCCGCCGTGCGCGCGGACGCCTGGGACCGCGCCCGCGGCCACACCCTGCGCATGCGCCGGCCCCGCGGGCTCGCCCTGCTCGCCGACGGGATCGTGCGGCTGACCTGCCTCGTCTTGGCGCTGCTGGCCTGGTTGCCCGACCGCCTGGGCCACGCCCTGGTGTTCCGCAAGATCAAGCGGCTCACCGGCGAGCGGCTGCGCGGGGCGATCTCGGGCGGCGGCCTGATGCCCCGCCACATCGACCGCTTCTTCCGGCGCGTGGGCCTGCCGGTGCTGGTGGGCTACGGCCTCACGGAGACGAGCCCGGTGGTCAGCGTGCGCCGCGAGGCGCGCAACGTCCTGGGCTCGATCGGCGTGCTCGTGCCCGAGGTCGAGGTCGAGATCCGCCACCCCGAGACCGGCCGGCGCCTGGGCCCGGGCGAGACGGGCCTCGTGTTCACCCGCGGCCCGCACGTGATGAAGGGCTACTACAAGGACCCCGAACTGACCGCCCAGGTGCTCGGGCCCGACGGCTGGCTGAACACCGGCGACCTGGGGTGCCTCACCGAGGAGGGCGACCTGTGCTTCAGGGGCCGCCACAAGGAGACGATCGTGCTGCGCGGCGGGGAGAACGTCGAGCCCGGCCACGTGGAGGAGGCCCTCCGGGTCTCGCCCCTCATCGCACAGGCGATCGTCGTCGGCCAGGACCGGAAGACCCTGGCCGCGCTCCTCGTCCCCGACGTCGAGGCGCTCGCGCGCCGGCTGGGCCTCGGGCCCGCCGTCGAGCCGGCGGCGCTGGCCGCCCGGCCCGACGCCCTGGCCCTCCTGCGCCGGGAGGCGCAGGCGCGCACGGCGGGGCTCAAGCCCTACGAGCAGATCCACCGCATCGCGCTCCTGCCCGAGGCGCTCGACGTCGCCAACGGCTGCCTGACCCAGACCCTCAAGCCCCGGCGCCACGTCATCGTGGAGCGGTTCCGCGCCCAGATCGAGGAGGCCTACCGATGACCGTCCGACGCCCGCGGCACCCGGCCCGGGCCTGGCTCCTCGTCTGGGCGGGGCTCGCCCTGGGGGCCCAGGCGCTCGGGGGCGGCTCGGCCGAGCGGCCCGCGCAGGCCGAGCCCTTCGGCCGCGTGCCTCGGGCGAGCGCCGACACGCTCGCCTTTGCGATCGAGGCCCGGCTGCACGCCCGCACGCTGCAGGTCGAGGCGCGCGGCACGCTGCGCTGGCGCAACGATTCGCCGGTCCCCGTGCCCGACGTGTGGCTGCACCTGTACCTCAACGCCTTCCGGCACCGGCGCACGACCTTCATGACCGAGTCGGGCGCGGCCCACCGGGGAAACGCCTTCGACGAGCGCTACCCGGGCGGCATCGACCTCACCTCGTTCCGGCAGGTGCTGCCCGAGGGGGCGGTGGAACTCGTGGGCGACCTCGCCTTCGAGCGCCCCGACGACGGCAACCCCGACGACGAGACGGTGGCGCGTCTGCCCTTGCGCGAGCCGATCGCGCCCGGCCAGACGGCGACCTTCGAACTCGCCTGGACGGCGCGGCTGCCGCGGGTCTTCGCCCGCACCGGCTTCGGCGGCCCCGCGGCCTTCTTCATGGTGGCCCAGTGGTTCCCCAAGCCCGGCGTCTGGGAGCCCGCGGGGCCGGAGGGCTCCTGGGCCTGGACCTGCCACCAGTTCCACGGCAGCAGCGAGTTCTACGCCGACTACGGCACCTACGAGGTCGAGATCACCGTCCCCCAGGCCTTCCGCGGGCGCGTGGGCGCCACCGGCGTGCGCGTCCCCTTCCCCGACGGACGTGAGGAACGGGAGAACCCCGACGGCACCGTGACGGTGCGCCACCGGGCCGAACACGTGCACGACTTCGCCTGGGTGTGCGGCGAGGACTTCGTGGTCCACACCCGGAGCTTCGAGGGCGGGGCGGGCACGGACCCGGCGGAGCAGGAGCGCGTGGCGCGGGTGCTGGGGCTCTCCCCGGCCGACCTCGACCTGCCCCCGGTGGAGGTGCACATCCTCCTGCAGCCCGAGCACGCGGACCAACTCGAACGCCACTGGCGCGCCGCCGCGCACGCGCTCACCTACATGGGCTTCTGGTTCGGGCCGTACCCCTACCCCACGCTCACCGTCGTCGACCCGGACCACCGCGGCCGCGACGCCGGGGGCATGGAGTACCCCACGCTCATCACCGGCGGCACGGGCTTCCTGCGCCCGCGGCGCCAGACCAGCCCGGAAGGGGTGATCGTGCACGAGTTCGGGCACCAGCACTTCTACGGGCTGGTGGGCACCAACGAGTTCCGGCACGCCTGGATGGACGAGGGCCTCACCACCTACGCCACGGCCAAGGTCCTGGACAAGGCCTACGCCGGGTGGACGGCCTCCCGTACCTACGCCGGCCTGCCGCACTACGCCGTGCCGGTGCTCGACTTCGGCGGGATCGCGGCCTCGGGGCGCGCCGCGCTCCCCTGGCTCGCCGCGTGCCTGGACGGCCCGCTCGACCTGCCCTTTGGCGAACTCGGGGTCGTGCGCGACCTGGCCGGAGGCCTGGGCGTCCGCCACCCCCCGGCGCGCTGCTCGCTGTGGCTGGGCTTTGGCGAGGTCACGCCGCTGGCATTCCTGCGCGAGGTGCCCCCGCTCACGCACCTGCCCCTGCGGCCCTCGACCGCGGCCGAGCACGAACGGGGCACCTACGCCGGCGCGCCCGTGCGCGACCCCATCGCCGGGCCCAAGGCCTGGGAGTACATGGACCGGCGCTCCTACGGGGTCAACTCCTATGCGCGCACCAGCGCCAGCCTGCGCGTGCTGGAAGGCCTCGTGGGCGAGGAGACCGCCCTGCGCATGCTGCGCCGCTACGCCGAGCGGCACCGCTTCGGCCACCCCCGCCCGGAGGACTTCCTGGCGGCGATCAACGAGCAGGCCGCCCGCGAGGGCCTGGGCGACCTGGGCTGGTGGTTCGAGGCCTTCTTCGAGCGCGCCTGGCCGTACGACTTCGGCGTGCGCTCGATCGAGACGCGGCCCGTGCCGCGGGTGGCGTCCGACCCGGCGGACGGGCCCGCGCCGATCGAGTCGATCGTCACCGTGGAGCGTCCGGGCGAGGTGCGCATGCCCCTGACCGTGCTCGTGCGCTTTGCCGACGGGTCGGCGCGCTGGCTGCGCTGGGAGCGCGACGACACGCTGGCTTCGCTCGCGCCCGCGGCGGCGGGCGGGCGCGCGCAGGCCGAGCCGTTGCCGGAGGCAGAGGCGCGCTTCCTGCGCATGAACGTCCCCGTGCGCGGCGAGCAGGCCCGCTGGATCCGGCTGCGCTTCGTCGCGCCCCACCCCGTCACGGTCGCCGAGGTCGACCCCTTCGGCCACTTCCCCATCGACCGCGACCGGCTCAACGACGGCCGGCGCCGCGAGCCGGTGCGCGCCGCTTCGCTGGGCGTCGTGCTCCGGGCCCTCGGCCAGGTCGAGCTGTCGACCTCCTTCTACGGCGGGCTGTAGCCATGGAACGCCCCAACGACCCCGGCCTGACCACGCCGCTCGGGCCCCTGCCCGATCCCGGCGCGCCCCGGCCGGCGCCGGTGCCGAGCCGACGGCCGTCCGCGCGCGCAACCCGCGCCGCGGGGGCGCCGCCCGGGGGTCCGCCGCGCCTGGGCGCGGCGCTACGGGCGGGGCTGCGCCACGCCGGCGGGTCCTGGCGGCCCCTGCTCCTCGTCCTTAGCGTGCAGTTGGGGCTGGCGCTCACCGTCGTCGCGCCGCTGGCCGGCGCCCTGGCCGAGCCGCTGGACCACCACGCCCACGCGTCGGCGCTCGCCGGTGCGCCGGACGACGCGGACCGCGAACTGGGGTGGGAGGCAGGCATGCACCCGGGCGTGTGGCGCGACCTCGGGCGTCAGCAGGAGGGCGTCTTCTCCGCGCTCTCGCTCGCCTTCTTCTGGGTCTGCGTCGCGGGTTGGGTGTTCGGGGCTTTCGCCGCCGGGGGCTTCCTGGGCACCGTCGGCAGCGGGCGCGTGCGCCTGGGCGCCTTCGTCGAGGCGGGGGCGCGCCGATTCGGGCCGCTGCTTCGCGTCGGGATCGCCTTTGCGCTCGCCTACTACCTGCTCGGGCGTCTCGTGCTGGAGGCGTGGGCGGGCTCGGTCGCCAGCGACGAGCACATGGCGGCTTCGCAGGGCACCGCCTTCTGGGGCGAGCGCGTGCGGGAGGGCGTCATGGTCCTGGGCTTCCTGTGGCTTCGGCTCGTGGCCGACAGCGCGCGGGCGCACCTGGTCTTGACGGGCCGCCGCGGGGCGCTGCGCGCGCTCGCGGCGGGGGTGGCGCGCGCGCTCTCGCCGCGCCGCTGGGCGCTGGCCGCGCTGGTGGGGGGGGTGGCCTTCGGGGCGATCGTCGGGCTCGGGCCGCTGTCCCGACTCTTCGCCGGCACCGGGACCGTCGGCCTGCTGGGGACCTTCGCCCTGATCCAGGGGGCGGTCCTGCTGCGCTGGGCTTCGCGCGCCGCGCTGCTGGGGGGGCTCGCGGCGCTCGAACCTCCGTCCGCGCCCCGGCCCTGATCGCCCCACGCCGTGGCCCCACCGCGCGCCGGCCCCGGGCCCGGCCGGGGCGCGGCGGCTTCCCCAAGCCAGGGGGGGTGGGTAGGATCGCGCCCGTGCTCGACCAACGGACCCTGGTGCTGAACCGCTCCTGGCTGCCCCTCACCACGACCTCGGTGAGGCGCGCGATCGGACTGATCGCGCGCGGGGTGGCCGGCGCGGTTCACCCATCGACCTTCGAGGTGGCCGACTGGCGGGCCTGGGTGGAGCGCGGACCGGCGGACGCCGAGACCCTGCGCGGGATCGGGTTCCTGTTCCCCATCCCCGACGTGATCGTGCTGCGCAGCTACGGCGGGCTGCCCGAGTTGCGCGTGGCGTTCAGCCGTCGCAACGTGTACCGGCGGGACGGCTTCCAGTGCCAGTACTGCGGATCCCGACCCGCCGTGAGCCGGCTCACCATCGACCACGTGGTCCCGCGCTCGCGCGGCGGGCCGACCTCCTGGGAGAACTGCGTGGCGGCCTGCATCGAGTGCAACGCCGGCAAGGCCGACCGCACGCCGCCGGAGGCGGGCCTGCAGTTGCGCCGGCTGCCCCGCGTGCCGCGCTGGCCGGGCGGTCTCGACCCGCGCGCGCTGACCGAGCGCCCGGTGTGGCACCGCTTCCTCCCGCGCCTGCTGGACGAGCCCGTGGTGCACACCGGGACCGACGGCTGACCGGCGATGGGCGAGGCCCAGGGCGCCCCGGCCGGCGACGCGGAACCGGACTTCGACGACCTGCCCGAGACGTACCTGGACGACGCGGCGTACGCGGAGTTCCTCGCGCGCGAACTCGACGAGGAGGGCCGGCCGCGCGCGGCGGGCCCCCCCGTCACGGCCTGGCTGCTGTGGCTGATCGGGTTGATCCTGCTGGGGGCCGCGCTGTTCCTGGTCTAGGGACGCGACGGCGGGCTATCCTCTGGCCCGGGAGGCCGGGCGACCGATGCAATCTGGCGGCGTGAGCGACCGGCGGGCGACCCAGGCCCTGCGCCGGCGCCTGGCCGCCGGCCCGGCCGACGTCCTCGAAGTGCTCGAGGCCCTGCGCGCGGAGGTGGGGGACCTGATCGCCCGCCACGAGGGCCACGTGCACGCCCTGCTCCTGCGCCAGGTTATCGCACGCCAAGTCGGAATAATCGCGGCTACCGAACCAACCAGGAGGGAGGCGGCTGCATCAAGGAAAATGGTTTTTATTGCCACGTTAAAT
>JAPKHB010000122.1 GCA_026647295.1 Planctomycetota bacterium
CGTTCGGTGCGAGAGCGAACTCACCCGCGCGCGCTGGCGACGTCCGGCCGCACGTGCTCCCTTCCCGCCATGACACGCACCAGCTGCATCTTGCTCGTCTCCCTCTCGCTCGCCGCGTGCGGGGGCGCCTCCACGCAGACCGCCGAGCCCGAGCACGAGCCGGAGCGATATCGACCATTCATCGATTCCCTTGCGGCAAGATACAGCGTGCCCATCAACGGATCGGCTCAGGAGCCGATCCCCTGGCGGCTGGCCGATGCGACGCTCACGGCGCGCGTGGACCTGGCCGGGGCGCGCGCGTGGCTCGGGCCGCTCCTGGGCCTGGCGGCCGCCGCGCGCCTGGCGGGCGAGTTCGAGGTGCAGCGGGCCCAGGTGGTGCAGGAGCCGGGTCGGGCGGACCGGCGGCTGGTCGCGCAGGCCGAGGTCAAGCACCTGCGCTACCAGCCCGGCCCGACCGCCCGGGCCCTCGAGGAGCCGCTGGTGCGCCTGGGCGTGGACGCGACCCTGGCCGAGGCCGGGGGCCGCCACCGCTTCGCCGCCCTCGCCCTGGACTCGCAGGCGCTTTCGCTCAAGGCCCCCGGCGCGTCCCTGCGCCCCGGGCCGGACCCCGAGGTCGAGGTGGACGCGACGGTGAGCGGCGACGCCGCGCGCCTGGCGCCGCTGGTGGCGGCGCTCCTCGGCGCCGGCTACGAGGACCTGGTCGGCCGGGGCCCCATCGAGGGGCAGGTGCGGTTGCACGGGGGCCTTGGCGCGAACCTCACGGCGTTGCGCGTGGACGGGCGGCTCGGTCTCGGCGCCTGGCGCGGCGCGGGCGTGGACCTGGACGCCGTGCGCCTCACGGCGCTTCGGCCGCGGGTCGAAGATCCACTGGACCTCGCGCTCGCGGCGACGCTGGCCGGCGGCCGCGCGCGGGCCGACCTGACCCTGCTTCCGCGCCCCGACGCCCTGCCCTTCCGCCTCGGGCTGGACCTGGAGGGGGTGGACACCTCGGGCTGGGTGGTCTCGCGCGGGGCCGGGAGTTACCTCAAGTGGCTGCTCCCGGCGCTGCTGCCGGCCGAGGCCGAGGTGCCGGTGCTCTCCGGGCGCCTCACCGCCAAGGTCGCGCTGGCGGCGGAGGACCTGGGCGGGGAGCGCCTGCGGCGCACGCTGGCGGGCCGGGGCACCCTGGCCATGCGCGAAGGCGAGGTGAAGGGTTCCACGCTGCTCGCCGGCGGCCGCATGGGTCAACTCGCCACGGTGTTGCGCGGACTCGCCCCGGAGGCGGCCGACGTGGTGGAGGGCGTGGGCAAGTCCCTGGCGTTTCGCACGCTGGAGAGCCGCTTTTCCGTCGGCGGGGAACAGGTCACGATCGAGGCGCTTGCGCTCACCGGCCGCTACCTCGTGGTCGACATGCGGGGCACGGTGGGCCTGGACGAACGCCTGGCGCTCGAAGCGGACCTCACGCTCGAGGGCCGCGCGGGAGAGCGCGTCGCGCGCCTGATCCCCGACCGCCGGATCCCGCTGGCCATCGACGGCACGCTCGCCGCGCCGCGCACCACGCCGCGCCTGGACCTCAAGGCCCTGCTGGCCAACCCGCTGCTCGAGGACCTGAAGGACCTGGGCGGGCGCAAGGCCAAGGACCTGCTGGAGGACCTCTTCGGAAAGCGCCGCTGAACGGCGGCGCGTGTCGGAGCCGCGGGGGATGCTCGGCGCGATGTCCGCCCCGCGCCCGTCCCCCCCGCGTGCCGCCCGACCGCCCCGGCCCGCGCCCCCCCGCCCCGCACCGGCGGCGCGCCTGCTCGCCGGGGATGCGGGGGGGCGCGTGCGCCTCTACCTGGGCGAGTGCCGGGGCCTGGGCGCGGCGCTGGGCGCCGAGCCCCTCGACCTGGTCTACGCGGACCCGCCCTTCGGGACGGGCGCGCGCCGCCGGGGGCGCGCCGGGCTCGCCTTCTCCGACGGCGCGCGCGGCGGCCCGGAGGCCTACGCGGCCTGGCTGGTCGAGCGGCTCGCCCCGCTGTGGGAGCGGCTCGGGCCCGCGGGCAGCCTCTACGTGCACCTGGACTGGCGCAGCGTGCACTACGCCAAGGTCGCGCTGGACCGCGCGCTCGGGGCGCGCTGCTTCCTCAACGAGATCGTCTGGATCTACGGGCTGGGCGGCTCCTCGCCCCGGCGCTGGCCGCGCAAGCACGACACCTTGTTGTGGTACGCGCGCACGCCCGGACGCCAGTGGTTCGAGGCCCCGCGCGTGGCGGCGCGTTCACGTCGCCTGGCCGGGCGCGACAAGAAGGCCCCGAGTTGGTGGGACATCCCGGCGCTGAACAACATGGCGCGCGAGCGGGTGGGCTGGCCCACGCAGAAGCCCGAGGCGCTGTTGGAACGCGTGGTGCGTTCCTCCTGCCCGCCCGGGGGCCTGGTCGCGGACCCCTTCGCCGGCTCGGGCACGACCGCCGTGGCGGCGCTGCGCCACGGGCGCCGCGCCGTGCTCTGCGACGCCGACCCGCGGGCGCTCGCGCTCGCCCGCCGGCGCCTGGAGGCGCTGGGCGTCACCTGGGCGGCGGGCTGACCGGGCGAGGGGGCTGGGGGCTACTCGTCGTCGCGCACGATGCGCGTGCGGGTGGCGCCCATGCGCCGCAGGAGGCCCGCGACCTGGTGCTGCGTGTCGTGCGTCTGGATGGAGATGCGCACCTCCTCGGCCAGGGCCCGCGCGTGCGGCCCGAAGCGCCAGTCCACGTCCTCCTCCAGGGCCCAGCCGTAGTCGGCGGCGTCCACGCCGAAGGCGGCGAAGAAGTCGGGGACCGGCGCATGGGAGCCCTCGACGATCCAGCGGAACCAGCCGTTGAGCGCCGCGGCCGCGGCGCGCGCGGTCGGCGCGTCGGCAAAGTGTCCGCTGATCTCCGCGACCGGGGGGCGCTCGCTCACGCGGTCATGGTCGGCGGCGCCCCGCGCGTGTCAAACCCGCCCGGCCGCCGGATGCGGGGCCGGCCGCCCGTACGCGGCGCGGCAGGCCACGGCGGCCACCACCGCGGCCGCGCCCGCCCGGCGCAGCGCCCGGGCGCAGGCCCGCGCCGTGGCGCCGCTGGTCAGCACGTCGTCCACCAGCAGCACGCAGCGCCCCGCCACGCGGGCCGGGTCCGCGCGCCAGCCGCCGCGCGCCGCGCGCCGCCGGCGCCCCGGGGAGAGCGCGCTCTGCCGGGGCGTGTGCCGGCGCTTTTGGAGCGCCCGGGGCGGGGCGAGCGGCAGGCCGAGGCGCACGGCGAGCCGCTCGGCCAGGAGGCGGGCCTGGTTGAAGCCCCGCTCGCGCTGGCGGCGGGCGGAGAGCGGCACCGGCACCAGCAGGTCGCCGGGCGTGCCGGCCGCGCGCAGCGCCTCGGCGAGCCCCTCGGCCAGCACGCGCGCCGCGCCCCGGCGGCCGGCGAACTTGAGCACCAGCACCAGTTCGCGCGCCGCCCCGGCGTAGTCCGCCCCCGCCACGACGCCCGCCAGCGCGGCCCGCGGCCCGCCCAGGCCCAGGGCGTCGCGAAGGGCCAGCGGGCCGCTGCAGCGCGCGCATCCGGGGCCGCCCCCGGCCGCGGGCGCGGGCCGCGCGCAGCGCCGGCAGCGCGCCACGGGCGCGGGCAGGCGCCGGGCGCAGGCCGGGCACAGCGGCCCGAGGGGGTCGTCCCACGCCGGCGCGCCGCACAACAGGCACGCCGGGGGATACACCGCGTCGACCAGGCCGCTCGCCCAGGGGCGCCACATGCCCCCGTCTCGCGGCCCGGCGCGGCGGGGTCACGCGCCCGGACGCAGGTGGCGCTGGAGGTCGAGCGCCAGCGCGAGGTCCTCCCAACCCCCCAGCAGCGCCAGCGCGGCCAGGGCCACGATGCCCACCCACGCCCACCAGGCCCAGGCGGCCCAGAGGGTGGCGCGCCCGGAGCCGGGAAGCGGGTTGCCAGGCGGGTCAGCCGCGGGCCGGGGTGAGGGATCCATGCTTCGTGGCCTCCACCCCGGAAGGATACGATGCGCGCGGCCCCCCTTCCCCGGAAGCCCCTCGGCCTGATGCCCCCGGTCCGCGACGAGTACCTGCTGCTCCCCTCGCCGCTCGGGCTGCTCGAGTACGACGTCCTGGAGGACGCCGTCTTCCTCGGGCCCGCCGCGCGCGGCGGCATCGAGGCCCGCGCGACCCCCTTCCCGGCGGCGCAGGTCGCGCTCACCCGCGAGGGGGGGCGCTTCGTGGTGCGCGCGCTGCCCGGATCGAGCGGGGTCGAGCACAACGGGGCCCCGCCCGGGGGCCAGCCCCTCGCCGACGGGGACCGCGTGCGGGTGGGCGACCAGGTCGCCATGTTCCGCAGCGCGCGGGCCCCGGCGCCTTTGCCCGCCGCCCCGGCGCGCCCGGAGCCGGGCCCGCGCCGGGCGCCCGGCCCGGCAAGGGCACGGCGCGACCCCTGGCAGGTGGGCGGGGCGCTCGCCGGGGCGGCGCTGCTGCTCGTTGCGATCGCGCAGGCCGTCGGACACCTCAAGGAACTCCAGCGCGCCCACGACGCGGTGCGCGCGATCCCCCCGGCCGAACGCGCGCGGGCCGCGGAGCCCGCGCGCCTCGAGCGCGAACTCGACGAGTTGCTGGGCTGGGCGGACCAGAACCCCGAGCGACCCGCCGAAGCCGCCGCGCGGCTGCGCGAGTTCGGCCTGAAGCACCTGGGCGACCCCGCGGGCGAGGTGGCGCTGGCCCGCGCGCGCGAACTCGCGCACCGGGCGGCCGCCGCCGCGTGGGTCGCGCTGGGAGCGCGCGTGGACGAACTCCTGGCCGGCGGACGCTACGCCGCCGCGCTCAAGGAGTTGCGCGTCTTCGAGGCCGAGCACGGGGCGTTGCCCGAGGCCGCCGAGGCCGCGGCCCTGCGCCAGCGCGTGCGCACCGAGGCGCGCGCGGCGCTGGACGCGCTCGTGCGCGAGGTGGGGCCCCTCATCCAGCGCCAGCCCCGCGAGGCGCACCGGCGGCTGCTCACGGCGGCGGGCGAGTTCCCCGCCGACCTCGCGGCCGAGGTGACGACGCTGATCGAACGGGCCGTGGAGCGCATGCTCGCCCTGTCGCGCGCGGCCCCGGCGCCGCGGGACTCGGGCCCGGGCCCGGGCCCGGGGCCAAGGCCCCCGGCGCCGGGCCCGGCCGGGCCGGAGGACCTCCCGCCGGCCGAGGCGCCCGCGGGGCCCGAGCCCGGCCCCGGCGCGGGGCCCCCGGGCGACCCGCCCCCGCCGCGGGCGGAGGCCGCGGCGGCCGAGGCCCGGGCCCGGGACGCCTGGCTCGCGGCCTACGCCGACCTCGCAGCCGGGCGCCACGCCGACGCGCTGCACGCCTACACCCTCCTCCTCCAGCAGCACGGCGACACCGAGCTGTTCCGCCGCCATCGCCGCGCGATCCAGGCCGGCCGGCGCGCCGCGCGCGTGGGCGTGGAGGGCCCCGCCGCGCTGCTGCACGCGCCCGCCACCGTCAAGCGGGGCCGGCTGGAGGTGGCCTACGAGTTCGAGCAGCCCGAGGAACTGGAGGCCGACTTCACCCTCGAGCAGCCGTTTTCGAGCGAACTGCCCTTCGAAGGCAACTGGGAGCGCGGCGCGGTGCGCCTGCGCCACGCGACCGGCCTGCTGCACCGCGTGGTGTTCGAGCCCGACGTGCGCATCGAGGCCCGGGTCCTGGTGCAGGCGCCCAACGACCTCGGCCTCCTGGCCGTCGCCGACACGACGGCCTACCGCGCCCTGGTGTTGACCCTGGCCAACACCCGCTTCCGGCTCAAGAAGGGCGCCGAGGCGCGCGTGAACCCCGGCCACGTGCTCTGGTTCATCGGCGAGGGCGTGTGGCGGGACGCCGACGCCGACGCCCACGGCTTCATCAAGGTCGCCGAGCGCCGCACGTCGAAGCTCGAGGGCGGGGACCGGATCACGATGGAACTCGAGCGCCGCCAGGAGCGCGCGCGGGCCGGCTTCGAGGGCCGCACGGACGGCGTCACGCTCGAGGGCCGCGTGCGCGGCGACGACGGCTCGGGCCTGGGGTCCGCGCGCGTGGGCGTGTTCACCCACGGCACGAGCCTGGTGGTGGAGGCCGTGCGGATCTCCGGCGTCGTGGACGCGGCCTGGTTCGCCCGCGAGTTGGCGCTGCTCGTGCGCGCCGCCCGCCCGGACGAGTCGCGCTAGATGGCCGCCCGCCCGGCCCCGCTCGTCGTCGGCGGCACGTTGTCCGTCGAGGCGGCGCTCGCGGCCGCCCGCGGGCCGCGGCCGGTGCGCCTGGCGCCCGGGGCGGCGCGGGCCGTGGACCACAGCGCCCGGCGCATCGCGCGCGCGGTCGCCGCGGGCGAACGGGTCTACGGCGTCACCACCGGCTTTGGCAGCAACGCGACCACGCCCGTTTCGCCCGGGGACGCGGCGCGGCTCCAGCGCAACCTGCTCTTGAGCCACGCGCTGGGCGACGGGCCGCCGCTTCCCGACGAGGCCGTCCGCCTCGCGCTCGCGCTGCGCATCCACGCGCTGGCCCAGGGCAAGAGCGGGATCCGCCGCACCACCCTCGCCGCCCTGATCGCGCTCTACGAACGCGACCTGCTGGCGGTGGTGCCCGCGCGGGGCAGCGTGGGCGCGAGCGGCGACCTGGCGCCGCTGGCGCTGCTCGCCCTGCCGCTCCTGGGCGAAGGGCGCGTGCGCTGGCGGGGCGAGGAACTGGACGCGCGCACGGCGCTCAAGCGCGCCGGCCTCGAGCCCGTCGAGCTCTCTTTCAAGGAGGGCCTCGCCCTGATCAACGGCATGCAGGTCTCGCTGGCGATCGCCCTGCTGGCGCTGGAGCGCGCCGAGGTCCTGCTGCGCACCGCCGACGTGGCGGCGGCGCTCACCACCGAAGCGCTGTGCGGGCGCTCGGCGGCGTTCGACCCGCGGCTGTCCGCCGCGCGCGGGCATCCCGGGCAGGTGGCCAGCGCCGCGCGGCTGCGCACCCTGCTCGCCGGGAGCCGCCTGGTGGACCTCCCGGCCGAACGCGTCCCGGGCAAGCGGGTGGCGCCCCAGGACTCCTACGGCATCCGCTGCGCGCCGCAGGTGCACGGCGCGTCCGCCGACGGGATCCGCTACGCCCGGGAGGCCTTCGCCCGGGAGATCGACGCCGTCACCGACAACCCGCTGGTGCTGGACGACGAGATCGTCTCGGGGGGCAACTTCCACGGCCAGCCCGTGGCGCTGCCGGCCGACCACCTCAAGTTGTGCGTGAGCGAACTGGGCAGCATCGCCGAGCGCCGCGTGGCCACGCTGGTGGACCCCCACATGAACGAAGGCCTGCCCCCCTACCTCGCGCCCCGGGCGGGCCTGGAGTGCGGCTTCATGATCCCGCAGTACGTGGCGGCGGCGCTGGCCAGCGAGAGCCGGACCCTGTGCGCGCCCGCCAGCGCCGACTCGATCCCGACCGGCGCCAACGTCGAGGACCACGTGAGCATGGCCCCGATCGCGGCGCGCCGCGCGCTGGAGGTCGCCGAACTGGTCACCGGGATCCTGGCCATCGAACTGATGACCGCGGCGCAGGCCGTCGAGTTGCGCGCCGAGCCCCCCTCCCCCCGCGTGCAGCGGGTCCTGGCCGTGGTGCGCGAGGCCCTGCCCTTCCGCACCCGGGACGAGGCCTGGGGCACGGCGCTGCCGGCCCTCCGGGCCCGGGTGGCCGACGGGCGCATCGCGCGCGCCGCGGGGGTGTAGACTCCGCCCCCCGGAGGCCGCCCTCGCGATGGCGCTGATCCCCCCCCGCACCCTCAAGGGCTTTCGCGACCTGCTCCCCGCGCAGGCGCTGCGCCGGGCCCGGATCGTGCGCACGGTCGAGGACTGCTTCCGGCGCCACGGCTACGCCCCCATCGACACGCCGGTGCTCGAGTACGCGGAGATCCTCAAGGGCAAGGGCGGCGGCGACACCGACAAGGAGCTCTTCGAGTTCACCGACAAGGGCGGGCGCGCCGTCGCGCTGCGCTTTGACCTCACGGTGCCGCTCGCCCGCTTCGTGGCCGAGCACCAGGGCGAACTCGCCTTCCCCTTCCGGCGGTACCACGTCGGCCTGGCCTTCCGCGGGGAGCGGCCCCAGCGCGGGCGGGCCCGCGAGTTCCTCCAGTGCGACGCCGACCTGATCGGGGCCGAGGGCCCCGAGGCCGACGCCGAGGTGCTGGCGCTCATGGCGGGGGTCTACGCGGCGCTCGCCGCGGCGCTTGACACCGGCCCCGTCACGCTGCGGGTCAACGACCGCCGCGTGCTCACGGGCCTCCTGGAGGCGCTCGGCCACCCGGGCGCGCCGGGGCCGGTGCTGCGGGCGCTGGACAAGCGCGACAAGCAGGGCCCGGAGGCGGTGCGCGACGAACTGGCCGCGGCGGGCCTCGACCCCGCCCGCGCCGCCGACCTGCTGGCGGCGGCGGAGCCGGCGCCGACGCCGACGGCGACGCTCGCGCGCCTGGGCGCGGCCGTGGGCCAAAGCGCCGTGGGCCGGGCGGGCCTTGAGAACCTCGCCCGCATCCTGGAGTTGCTCGCGGCCGCGGAGGTCCCCCCGGACCGCGTCGCCCTGGACCCCGGCATCGCGCGCGGGCTGGACTACTACACCGGCATGGTGGTCGAGGCGCGGCTGGAGCGGCTGCCCGAGATCGGCAGCGTGGGCTCGGGCGGGCGCTACGACGACCTCGCCGCCCTCTACACCCGCACCCGCCTGCCGGGCGTGGGCTGCTCGATCGGCGTCACGCGGCTCATGGACGCGCTCGAGGCGCTGGAGTCCACCGCGGGCGCCCCCGCGCCGCGCGCCGGGACCGCGGACGCGCTGGTGGCCCACGCCGGGCCCGCGGCCAGCCCGCGGGCGTTTCGCTTCGCCGCGCGGCTGCGCGCGGAGGGCTTCGCCGTCGAGGTCTACCCGGAGCCGCGCAAGCACGCCCAGCAGATGCGCTACGCCGACCGGCTGGGCATCGCCTTCGTGTTCACGCCCGACGCCGACGGCTCCTTCCACGGCAAGCGCCTGGCCGACGGGGCCACGCGGACGGTCGTGGACGCGGCCGACGCCGCGGCGTGGATGCGCGACACCGCGGCCCTCGGGGCCGCCCGGGCCCCGGCGGCGCCGGGATCGGAGGCGACCCCATGACCGACCCCGACGCACGCCCCCCCGGCCAACGGCCCACGCCGCTCGTGGTGGGCCTCGAGCCCGGGCGCCACGCCATCTGCCGCTGCGGCCGGACGGGCACGCCGCCGCTGTGCGACGGCAGCCACCGCGGCACGGAGTTCCGCCCGGTGATCGAGGTGGATCCGTTAGATGCCTATCCTGACCGCACTTGGGAAAGTGTATACCGCGATCAGTATAGGTATGATCGATCGTTTACTTTTTGTTGCTCGCCCAATGACACTCATGCCTGCAGGGTGAGGGCGTTTGTAAGAAATGAAGTAGTTATGAGGGTTGAGCAAAACTACGACCATCAGAATTACTCGGACCTTTATGGTAACAAGGCCACAAGGAACTGGAATCCCAGGATGTGTTTGAAAGGGTATACCTTCCATCGAAGGGTGTACGGACCTTACAGGTTGAGATATCCGCTTGTCAGAAAAGGATGGAAACAGTGGGCTGATGACGGATTCCCTGAATTAACGCCGGAAAACAAGTCAAAGTATATGTTTGATGCCAGAGGTCAGGATGAACTCTTGAAGGCATCATGGGATGAGGCGTGGACATACGCAGCAAAGGGAATTATTCATATCACTAAGAAATATAGTGGTGAAGAAGGCGCAAAGAAGCTCTTGGAGCAAGGCTATCCGAAAGAGATGGTGGACGCCA
>JAPKHB010000123.1 GCA_026647295.1 Planctomycetota bacterium
CTGCGGATCGACGTCCAGCACGACGACGCCGGAGACGCGCCCGCACCTGAGGCCCACGTTCCCCGCCTCGGCCCAGCGCCGGACGGTCTCGGCGGTCGGGGGCGGGGCCGAGTTCCAGCCCTTCGTGGTCGGCGCCTTGCCGTTGAGCGGCGTCAGGGCCCACCCGCGTGCTTGCGCGGTGAGCGCGAGGGCGACGCGGGCGGCGACGGTGGGGTCCTCGTGCTCCACGCGTTCACCGCCTCCCCGCCGCAGCCTTGAGCCACGGCTCCCAGCGCAGCGCGCGCGTGGGGTGCCACCTGCCGCGTTCGTCCTTGCGGAACCACGGATGCCTGCCGCCCACGGCCGCGTTGCGAGAGCCAAGGAACCCCGCGATGGTGCGCCGGGCATCCGGCGAGGCACAGAGGCCTCGCCCGATCTCCTCTCCGGTCAGGCCCCGGACTGCCCACCGCTCGAGCAGGGTCAGGAGGAGGAGAAGGCGAAGGCGCCGGTGGAGGGCTCGATCGACCGCATCGCGAACACACCCGCCGAGCGCGGCGGTGGTCTCCGCGACCCCATCGACGTAGGCAGGGCGCCACTCGTCAGCCACGAGACTCATGGGTCTCCACGGTGAACGAGCCGAGCGGCACACCCATGCTCTTCGCCTTGTCGATCGCCGCACGATTGGCGACACCGAGCGAGTCAGAGAACCACCACCACACGTCGGCCCCCGCCGACCAGTAGTCGTGGATACGGTTCTCCAACTCGCCCGGATCGATGTGCGAACACTGGACCTCGTGAACCTCGCTCCATCCACCGGCGTAGACGAGACAGACGTCGGCGATCCGTCGGACGGAGGGGAACGGTCGTTCGAAGTGGACGGTGAATCCATGGATCCCAGCCTCCTGCAGTTCCGAGCTCCTGCCGCGCGCGACGAAGCGCTTGCCGAGGCGGTGCTCGTGGGACTCGGCGCGCTGCTCGGCATCGACGAAGTCGCACCCGCATTCGCCGTTCATGTGGCGGAAGTGGAAGGCGCGCTCGCTCCCGCAGACGATCGTCATGGGGTGCTCGCAGCCCGGCAGATGGCATTTCAACTCGCCGAGCCTCCAGAGCTCGCGCGGCTGCTGGCCGCCGTCATCGATCGTGACGACCCGGTTCTCGGGGATGTAGAGGGCCGAGAACGGCATCGCCTATCCCTTCGCCTCCGTGGTCGCTGCGGCGTAGGCCACCCACAGGGCGTCCGCCAACCCCGAGTCCTTCACGCGGTCGAGCCGCGCGCCGGGCCAGCGCTCGCGTGCGAGGCGAAGGGCGTGGCGCTTTCGCTCCGGGTACGTCGTCGGCTTGGTGCGCCCGGCGAACGCCAGGCGCTGCCACTCCTTGGGCTGCACCCGCACGAGCGGGAGCCCGAGCGCCAGCACGACCCCCTCCGCACACCCGATCGCGCGCCAGAGCGACGCCTGCGCGGCCCGGCTCGTCACCGGCCCGCCGCGCCCCACGGGCACCTCGATCGCGACCGTGCCGGGAGCCTGCACTCGGAGGAGCTCGGCCAACGCAACCGCGTCGGTGGTGTCGAGGATCTCCCCCCAGCCCCCGCCGGTTTCCGTATCGAGGAACGCCACGGCGCCGGCGACCCCGGGATCAATTGCTGCAACGATCACAGTACGACCTCGCAAGGAAGTGCAGGCCGGGGTGACCCGCCAGAGTCCCAGGCCGCTCGGTTCACCGAGCGAGCGGGGCCCCGGCCTGCGGGATCAGGAAGGCGCGCCCCTGGGACGCGGGCGCCGACTGCGAAGGGAAGTGGTGGGGCGCGGGCGAGCCATGGCCGCCACCTAGAACGGGATGTCGCCGTCATCGAAGGGCGTCGCCTCGGCCGGCGGGGGCGGGCTCGGCGCGCGGCCCGCCGGGGCCGGCGGCACGGGGGCCGTGCGCCGTGCGCCTGCGGCGGCCGCCCGCAAGAGCGAGCCGAACCGGGCCTGCAGCGCGCCCAGTTCGCCCTTGGCCGTGCCGGCGGGCGGCGGGACGTGGTCGCCCGGGTTGATCCAGTCCGCCTTGAAGCGGACCTGCCCGTTGTAGGCGTCCTCCTTCACCGTGATCTGCACGGTGACCTCGGGCACGGCCTGGCCGACCTCGCGCAGGTCGCCCGACCAGCCCAGCGACGCCGCGAGCTGCTCGACCATCGTCTGGTTGACCGAGCCGTCGCGCTTGATCACGTAGAAGTCCCCGAAGACCCGGTGCGGCTCGTACTCGGCCCAGTTCGTCCAGCGCGAGCCCTCGAACTGGGCGAGGATCAGGAACTCGATCGAGAGGGCGACGGCCTGGCTCGTCTCGCTGGCCCGGACGGACCACGAGAGCGGCCGCGCGCGGAAGATCCCGGGGCGGTCCAGGCGCCTCATCGCACACCTCCGAAGATCCGCGTCCAGATCGCCCCGTCGTCCGCCGCCGTGAACGGCAGCGGCTCGCACAGCGTCCGGGACTTGGCCACGTGGTCGGGGCGCTCGACGGGCCAGATCGTGCGCGTGCCGGCGCCCCGGCCCTTGCGGTCCTTGGCCACGACGTCGTAGCCCACGAAGAGCACGTGGTCGGCCCACTGGACGACGCGGTTTCGGATCGAGGCCTTGCCGCTCTTGGGCGACTGCAGGTGCGGCTCGAAGCGGATGAAGTCCTCGCCCACGGGGTTGGGCACGTCGGCCGTGCAGTCGTGGGCGATCAGGATCACGCTGCGCCCGCGGCGCACCTGCGCGTCGAGGTCCTGCAACAGGTGAAGGAACGTGTCGTAGACGTGCTGCAGGCCCTTGCCGAACCCGTAGCCCTCCACGCTGGTCACCCGGTGCCCCTTCTCGTGGGGCACGGTGGCCAGCGTGTGCGCCACGGCGAGTTCCTCGGCGCGCGTGGCCGAGTCGAGGACGACCGTCTCGTAGCCGTCCAGGAGGTCGCCCTGGAGGCACGCGCGCAGGTCCGCAAACGTCTCGATCCCCTCGACACGCGGGACGTCGAGCGCGCGCGTGCCGCTTTCGACGTCGAGGAAGACGGGCTTGGGCGCCCGGGCGGCCAGGCTCGTCTTGCCGATCCCGCCCGGACCGTAGATCACGATCCGCTGGGGGCCGGCGACGCGACCCGAGCGGATCGCGAAGCGGCTGGGGGAGGCCGCGGGCGTGGCCGCGGGCGTGGCCGCGCGCCTCGGGGGCGGCGGGGGGATCTTCTGTGCCGTGTTCATGCTGGAGAACTCCTGTCGGTGCGCCCGCTTGCCCGGGCACGGTGGCTTGCCGGGCTCAGCCCCCGGACATGGCGGCTCCGTCGAGCTCGGGGTGGACGGAGTCCGACCGCACGAACCCGGCGGGGGTCTGGGTGTCGAGATCGCGGTGCTGGCAGACCGCGAGGTAGTCGCAGGCGAAGGGCTCGAAGCAGGCGCCAGGGTTGCGGTACCAGGCCCGACCGCGCTGGCAGGCGCGGATCGTCTGCTGCTGGATCCACAGGTCGCGCCGGCACTCCTCGAGGTCCTCATCCAGGCGCGCGATCTCGATACGGGCGAAGTAGTGCTCGGGCTTGGCGGCGATGTCGGCGCCCACGCGCGCGGCGAACTCCTCGGGCGTTTCGTCCTGCGCGCGCTGGTTGGCGTACAGGCGCCCGTCCTTCGTGTACTTTCGCGCCTTCACGGGCGTGGCCTTGAACGGCCGCAGCGCCGGCCGGCGCGTCACGTCGTAGAGCACCGTCTCGACCTCGTAGCCCAGCGCGCGGGCGGCGATCACGTAGATCGAGAGCTGGGAGTCCAGGTGCAGGCGCAGCCAATACTCGGCGCCCGGGGAGAAGTCCCGCGAGGTCGTCTTGACCTCCAGGAGGGCCAGCCGGCCGTCGGGCAAGCGCACGATCGCGTCGATGACGCCGCCCAGGCGCCAGATCGGCGTCGGGGCGCCGCTCGCGGGGTTCACGAGCGGGAGGTCGAAGGCGAGCTCGGAGGCGACGACCTCGAGGCCCGCGCCGGCCCACCGGCGCTGGTGCCCGTCGAACATGGCGGCGACGAGCGCGAGGTCGAAGGGGTCGTCCAGGCCCTCGGCGATCGCGGCCTCGGGGTCCCGGCCCTTCGCGGCGGCCTCGAGCGCGCGGTGGAAGGCCGAGCCCACGCGCAGGGCAAGCCCCGTGGCCTCGGGCCGGAGGCCGAGTTCGTACCGGAGGTAGTGGCGGCGCGGGCAGGCGCGGAAGCAGGCGAGCCGCGTGTGCGTAAGGACCTGGGGGGCGGGGGCGCTCATGCCGGCACCGCCTCGTCACGCTTCGTCCGGGGCGCGGGGGGGCGCTCCCGGGCCAGTTCCCGGTGCATGTGCTCGACGACGGCGCTACGCAGCCAGCGGTAGACCCCCTTCCCCTCCGGGTTGACCTGGACGATCCGGCGGCCGCGGACCAGGGCCGGGAACCGGCGGGCGTAGGCGTCCCAGCGGGAGCGGGACACGTGGACGAGCGCGGACGCCTCGGCGGCGCTTAGGAGGGCGTCTTCGGGGGGGAGGGGCCTGGGACGGGGCACACCCCAATGGCGCTACATTCGGCGTAGCAGATGCTACATGTCGCGTAGCATCCCCCCCGTGCTACTTCACGTCATCCACGCAATGGGGTCGTGCGGTGAGTAACAGGGGCTCCACCCGCGCCTTAGCACTGGGGGCTTGAGGTGCTCAGCCAGGCGCTTGTCATACTTGCCAATCTCCTGGACGGTCCTTCGGAGTGCAGCAAGCACGGCCTTTCGAACCTTGTCCCTGTCGTCAGCCTCTCGGCGAAGCTTCCCTCCGAGACTTAGATCGCGCCGTATCTGCACGCCGAGATCTTCCATTTCCCCTCGGATCCTGGACGCTCGCCAGGAGTCGTTGTTCGCTCTTGCTTCTTCAATCTCTGCTTCGAGCTCCTCATACCGAGCCCGGTAGGCCGCCATTGCATCAGGATCCGACTGGGTGCGTGCGACCCCGCGGAACTTTCGCCTACCCGCGTCCGCGCACTGCTCGCCCTCCGCATCCTGAGTGTCGCCGAGCAGGTGTTCCGTCGCGTGTAGTGCCACCGTTGCGGCAAGTTTCGTTGCTGAGATGGGCGTTCCCTGCTGAATGATGAGGAGGTGTAGATAGGCTGCCCCCTTCGTCGGGAGCAGGACGAACTCAGGTCCTCCGGCGTATCGAACCTGCCACGCCTGGCCCATCTTGCGAAAAATGTAGTTCGGGAGCGGCGCTTCAGACTGCGCTCGAGATTCTATTGCATTCCCGCCGCTGGCGGGGACGGCCGACTCGCAGACGAGGCGAAGCAAGCACGATGCGGGCAGACTGCGCTCCCGGATGGCTCTGCTGTGATCAGCGATAGCCTGGTCGACAACAGCCGTGATCTGCCCTGCGTGCCTCTTGTGGAGTTCGTAGACCTGCAGGGCCACGGCGTCGGGCGACCCGTCGATGTGGCGGAGGACGCGGCTCGCTTCGCCAAACTTGGAGAAGAAATCCACGGGGGTCATCCGCTCCACCTCGCTCGCCGTCTCGACGTACGCCGCGAGCATCGTTCGCGGCTCACCTTCATCCCGCTCATCCACGAGCAACTTGACCTTGTAGCTCGTTTCCGGGTCCGCGTCTCTTGCGCCGGCAGCGAGCACAGCGAAGCGCCGGTCGATGCACTGGGAGCAAGATCCACAATGCGGGTGGGTCTTCGTCATGTCCCAGGTGTGCGTGCAGCTCGTGGAGAGCCTAATGAGGTCCGAGCAGTCGGCATCGACAATCTGCCGGACGATGTCTGCCTTCGTCTTCCAGAGGAAGGGGTTTTCGACGTCGAATCGGCGGTCCGCGACCAGCGATAGGATTTCGGCGAACCCCCTGAGCACCCGCGGATGCGTCGTGCGCGTGGCTCGCGCCCCGACGATCTGGCCAGAGGGGGGGAAGTTGAAGCTGACAACGCCGTTCTCATAGAAGCGGACGCGAGACAGTCCCAGCATCTGCGCAACCGTCGCGCCCAAAGCCACGTACAGGAACGATCGGCTTCGCTGGGTGTACTCGCGCCCGAGGCTCTTCATCTTGTTGATGGTGACAGGGATGAACAGCGGGGGATGGGCCGCCCGGCTCGTCAGCTCTTCCTTGAGTGCTCGGTATCGCCGGACCAGCTTCTTGCTGGGCTGGTGCGTGATCAGCGCAACCCGCCGCTTGTCAACGATGGCCTCTCGAATGGCGCCACCGAGCGAATCGAGCCCCCCGGAGAACAGGACCACCTCCTCGAATCGTCCCGTCGTCTCCGCCTCGGCCCCGAAGAGGTAGTCCCTGAGCGACGGCCCGTCGCTCCACGCGACGAAGTCAAAGTTGTACTCATCCTCGGAGAGGAACCCAAGCGTCGTGGTGAGGGCCGTTCGGGCGCGGTCGCTACACCAGAGATCAAGGACACGAACCGGAATGCGGAAGTGCAGCCCTCGGCGCCAATCCGCCCCCAAGTTCTCGACGCCATCGCCCCCTCGCGTGATGGCTTGGTCGGCGCAGTAGACGTAGGTCGCGATGTCCAACAGGTCGGCGAAAGCCGGGGGCACGCTAGCGGCCAGGGCTTTGCTGATGTCATTGATCTCGAGCTTAGCGTTCGCATGCCGCCCCCAGAGGCGAAGACGAAGCGGTGCCCCGGGAATCGGGAGGTCTGCGTCGGAGACTCCCCCGCAGAGGATGGCTCGCTCATTCGCCATTCGGACGGGCTCCCTGCTTAAGCTCGGTTGCGATCTTCTGCATGGCGACGTGAGCGAATCCTGAGGCTTCCCTGCGGCTGATGCCCCCCTTCTCCCAGTTCGTCTTGGAGAACCAGCCTCCCGCAAACTCCTCGACGATCTTCGATCCTTCTTGACAGTGAAGGCGCAGCGCCGCTGAGAACTCGGCCTGCTGCGCCAAGGTCGCGAAGCGCTTGCCCTCCCCCACGTGCAGAGCCAGGGCACGGCTTAGGAAGTAGTCGAGGTACCGCTCGGTAAGCCGAGCGAAAAACAGGCGCGTGAAGACGCTGAACTGCCGGCTGGTCGCGAGCTGAGCGAGCTCACGCCGAACGTCCTCGGCCGTCGTTCCGAAAAGGCTCTGCGTCCGCTCGCCGATGACCCGGCTGAGCGTCTCGGCCGCTGCCATCTGGGCCATCTCGCCGAGATCGCTGCGGCGTCCGTTCTCAGCTAGGCGACGATCGATCGCGTCGGAGAACGCACCGACGACCTCCATCAACGTGGGTGTGCCGCTGACGTCGAGGCCCGCGCTGCGCAGCGCGCCCGCGAAGTCCTCTGAGCGAGCAGCCAGAGGAATCTGCGTGAGGAGCCATACGGTCTCGACCAGACCTGCGTCGTCGCCGGTGAGGGCGAGCCCCCGCTCCGCCGCCGAGATCGCGGCGGTGGCGATCTGGGCGGTCCCGGCGCCGCCCTCGATGAGGCCAACAACCTGCTGCCACTTCCTCGTTCGGGGAAGGTCCCCCAGGCGCAGATGCCCCATCGCGGCCTACCTCATCCCGTCCCGCTCGCTCCCATCGGCTCCGGCGGGGTGCCCCGCTGCCTCTGCGGGAGCCCGCCGCCGCCCTTCTAACCGTAACCCGGGACTGCTCGCGCCACTCGAATCCGGCGTCGATCCGGCGTCGATCGGGGGAGGGGGCCGGCCGTAGGGCTCTGAGCCGTCCCAGCACCCGTCCCAGCACGGGGGCGAAATCCGGCGTGGATCGGGGGGTGTTCGGGGAATCCGGGCGGGGTCTCCCGGGAGCCGGAATCGCCCGGAAAGGGCCATTTCATGCGGGTTTCAGGCCCGATGACCTGATCGGCCTGTCAAGCCGGAGGTCGCGGGTTCGAGTCCCGTCGCTCCCGCCATCTATCAGAACCCGCACCCCACGTTGCACCATCGGGGCTCTGGACTCGAACCCGCGACCGGGTGGGAGGGGAGGCCGCGCGAGGGCGCAGCCCGAAGCGAGGCCGGGGGGAGGGTGGACATCACCCTCCCCCAGAACGGGTGCGGGTTCCGCCGGGCAAGGCGAAGGGCCGGCAAGCGCAGCGCGCCGGACCGGCGCCGCGTGGACCAGGAGGCTTTCGTGAGCCCGCGACCGCCGCCAGAGGAGCGCTACCCGCGAAACTTGTGTCCCCGTTAGGATCAAGTGTCATCCGCGGTAGCGTTCCGCGGCGACTGCCCCCTCACGCGTGAAGGAACGCCCCATGCCCCGTCCCACCGACCGGCGCATGGCGGCGAAGGCGCGGGCCAAGGCGAAGCGGGGGTCTGGGCCGTCCCGGCGGGCCCGCCGGGGGGACAGGTCGGCCTCCGGGGAACCGACGCGGGCGGGCCGGAAAGCCGGGCCGGTGAGGCTCCTCTCGGGCGGCAACCCGCAGATTCCGAAGGGCGAAGGCGACACTCCGGTGCAGGCGTACATCGCCGCGATGCCGGGCTGGAAGCGTGACCTGGGCAAGCGTCTCGATGCGCTCATCGTCGGGAACGTGCCGGACGTGCGCAAGGCCGTACGGTGGAACTCCCCCTTCTACGGCGTCGCGGGCCGGGGGTGGTTCCTCTCCTTCCACGTATTCACACGCTACGTCAAGGTGACGTTCTTCCAGGGCATGTCGCTTCGCCCCGTTCCCCCCGGCGGCACGGTCAAGAGCAAGACCGCCCGCTGGATCGACATCCACGAAGACGATGAACTCGACGAGGCCCAGATGGCTGCCTGGGTGAAGCAGGCTGCCCGGTTGCCCGGCTGGGTGCCCACCTAGTCCCGGTGTTGGCCCTTGGCCAGGCGCCGCGGGGGCCGGGCTCGCAACCGCCACGAGTCGGGCGCGGGGCGCGCCCCCCGGACCCTTTGCGGCGCGGCCGTTGCGGGCGGCCCGCGACGCCGCGGTGACGGAAACGAGCCGGGCTCGGTAGGGTCAGGTCAGCGGGCGGCCCGGGCGTCGATGCGGTTGCGCAGGATGCGGCTCGCGCCGAGCGCAGCCTGCCGGACCTTGGCGTCCGGGTCCGACCGCCCGATCGCCTCGAGGCGCGCGAGGTCCTCCGGTCCCGCGAACGCGTCCCAGCCCAACGCGACGACCGCGCGTTCGCGCTGGACCGCGTCAGGGGACGCCAACGCCTCCAGGAGCGGCGCACGCAGACGCTCGCGCTCGGGCAGGTACGCGCGGTCGCCCAGCGCCTGGCCCAGGAACTGGGCCGCCCGTCTACGGACCCGCTCGTCGGAGTCCCTGGCGAAGGCCGCGGTCACGGGCTCGAACCACAGGTCCGCTTCCCGCCCCGCCAGCGCGACCAGCGCGGCTTCGCGGTGCACGGGGTCCTGCGCGCCAGCGAGCAGGGCCGCGAGGCGCGCCCCCAGCGCCCGGGTCTTGGAAAAGCGCAGGATGCGCGCCAACGAAAGCGCTTCCTCGCGCTCCGAGGCCTCGATGGCGCGCCACAGGTCGTCGGCGAGGCCCGGATCGTCCCAGAGCTGCTGGATGAGCGCGGTTCGGACCTCGGCCAGGGCGGCGTCTTCCCCATCGGCGGCCTCGGTGCCACGCGCCGTCGCCAGGGCTGCGCGGCGTTCCTGCCAGCGAGAGAGACCCTCGGCGAAGCGCTCCCGCGCCGTGGGCGCGGCCGGGGCGGGCTCGGCCGGGGCCTGCACCGGCGGCTCCGGGGCCGGCGCACCCTCGGCGGCGAGCGGAGTCCAGCCGGCCGGGGCAGGCGGGGCGTCCGGCTCTGGTGCACCGGGGACGCCCGGGGTCGAAACCCCCGCCCCCGGGCCCCCCGCGAGGAGCCAGGCCGCGAGGCCTCCCGCCGCGAGGAGGCCGAGCAGGAGGG
>JAPKHB010000124.1 GCA_026647295.1 Planctomycetota bacterium
CGTAGGTCACCAGCCCGAGGTTGCTCTGGACGAGCCCCGCCCCGGCGGTGTCCTCCTGGCCATACGCCCAACGGGGAGAGGATACGGAGGGGGGGCCGGACCCGGCTATCGGCTCGGGGCCGGGAGCACGAACTCGACCTCCTGGCTCGCGCCCGGGGCGACCTGGACGGGCCGGGCCTCGACGAGGTCCTGCCCGTAGGAGTAGCCCGTGATGGCGGTGCCGGTGACCTGCGGGGTCTCCTGCATGCCCTCGTGCCAGCAGACGATCTGCCACTGCCCGGGCGGCACCTCGGTGAACTCGAAGGTCCCGTCCAGGCCGGTCACGGCGAAGTAGGGGTGGTCGAAGACGTGCACGTACCCGCTCATCCACGGGTGGACGTCGCAGTTGAGCGCGTAGACGCCCGTGCGCTTCAAGTAGGTGTCGCCGCTGTCGGCGATGAAGCCCCCGGCGCTCTGCAGGAGGTTGAACACCGTGCTCCCGCCCAGCAGCGCCTTGATGTTGTGCTCGGCCCGGTCCGAGTTGCGGATCTGGAGTTGCGTGCGGGTCCGCAGGGCCATCACGTGCGGGGCGTACTGGCACTGCTTCTGGTCGAGCAGGGCGGTGCGGTCCTTGGCCCGCAGCGCCTCGGGCCACTCCTTGCCCTCCTCGATGCCGACGAGGTAGACGACGCAGTTCGCCACCGTGAGCTGCCCGGCGTCGAAGACCACCCGCTCGGTGGGGTGCTCGGTGTGCCCGCAGTTCTGCTGGTCCTTGCTGACCGGCACCGTCCAGGCGGGCGCGCCCGGGGCGTAGCCGGGGGGGGCGCGGTCAAAGCGCACCCGGCCCCGGATCGTGCCGCCGTCGGGCACGCCGCCCTCGCGCACCCGGTACCCCGCCGCGGCGGGGCGCACGGGGCGGGTGGGGCGCGGCGCCGTCGGCGGCGCCACCGTGGGGGCCGGCGCGACCGGCAGGTCCGCCGCGCCCACGCGCACGGACTCGCCGCCGTAGTAGCCCGGAGGGGCGCCGCTGCCGTAGCGCAGGCGGCCCTCGCTGGTGGGGTCCACGGGCCTCTCGCCGCCGCAGGCCGCAAGCCCGAGGAGGAGCAGGGCCGTCGCGAGCCCCGCGCGCGCCCCTTCACCGCCGGCCGTCCGTCCGCGCATGCTCCGCCTCCCTTCCCCCTACGGGGCCTCGATCACGAAGTCGGCCACCGTCACCTCACCGGCCGTCACGCGCACCGGCACGCGGCGCACGACGTCCATCCCGTACACGTAGCCCGTGATGCCGGTCGGGCCGTACTGGGGCGTCTCGCGCATGCCCTCGTGCCAGCACACCAGCGTCCAGGTGCCCTCGGGGACGTCGTCGAGCGCAAAGGTCCCGTCCGGCCCCGTGACCGCGAAGTAGGGGGTCTCGAAGGCGTGGATGCTGCCGTTCATCCAGGGGTGGATGTCGCAGGCCAGCGTGTAGATCCCGGGCCGGCGCAGTTCCAGTTCCGCCTTGCCCTCGGTGGACTGCAGGGCGGGCTGGAGCAGGTTGAAGGCGGTGGTCCCGCCGATCGTCGCCCGGACGTTGTGCTCGGCGCGGTCGGAGTTGCGGACCCTGATCCCGGTGCGCGTGCGCACGGCCAGCACGTGGGGCACGTAGGCGCAGCCCTTCTGGTCGAGCAGGGCCGAGCGGTCCTTCCCCCGCATCGCCTCGGGCCACTCCTTGCCTTCGGCCAGGCCCTCGATCCACACCACGCAGTGGGCCAGCGCGAGCGTCGTCGGGTCGTAGACCACCCGCTCGGAGGCGTGCTCCGTGTGGCCGCAGGCGGCCGCGTCCTTGAAGGTCGGCAGCCGCGGGAGGTCCACCGGCGCCGCCAGCCGGCAGGTGCCGCGCACCGTGCCGCCCGCGAGCCCCGGCACCACGCGGTAGCCCCCCGGGAGGGGGCGCACGGCGGCGCCCGCCTCCGCGGGCGAAGCCGGCGGCGGGCCGCCCACGACGTCGGGCTGGGTGCGCGGTCCGAGCACCCAGCGGTCGGGGTCGGCGCCGGCCGACCCCTCCCGGGGGCGGACACAGAACGCGAGCAGCAGCAGGGCGAAGACGCCCAGCAGCAGGAGGAAGTCGCGTGCGCCCTCGGGGACCCTCGGCATGGTCAGCGGTCCCGACCGATCGCCGGCGGCCCCGGCGGCACGTAGTGGTGGATCAGGTAGTCGGCCAGCGCGTCCATCTGCACCCGCGCCAGTTCGTCCTCGGCCGCCGCCCGCCGCGCCTCGTCCTCCGAGGCCCAGTCGGCCTGCCAGCGCGGATCCCAGCGCAGGTGGAAGGTGAACGGCTGGTAGCCCTTCTCCACCGTGCGCCCGCCGGCGCGGCTGGTGCCGTAGGCCTTGGGCATCTTCGTGGCGTGGATGAGGTGCGCGGGGTCGTGGATCAGGGCCCTGACCCAGGTCCAGCGCAGGCGCTCCGGGGCGTGCTCGAAGGAGGGGGCGACGCCCCCGTCCGTCGGGTCCGCGCCCGGCGTGCCCGGCGGCAGGTGGCACTTGTTGCACTTGACCGTGTCGAAGAGCAGGCGCGCTTCGTCCACCGCGCTGTAGACGGGCCCGATCGCCTCCCCGCCGGGGCCCGTCAGCGTGAGCCCGGCCTCTCCGCCCGTCTCGTACAGGGCCTCGGTGCCCGCGAGCTTCGAGTCGGGATTGGGGACGAAGAGGCTCTGCTCGCGCCCGGCCAGCCGGAGGAAGTAGCGCACCAGCGCGTCGGCCTCCGCGTCGTTCAAGCCGAAGCGCGGCATGTGGATGTTCACGATCGGCCGCAGGCGCTTGGGGTGCTTGAGGAACTTGAGCAGCCACTCGCTCTGCGTGCGCAGCCCCTGGCCGAAGAGGTTCGGCGGCACGTCGGCCGCGGTGGGGTTCTCGGCGGTCCGCAGGCCCCACAGGAAGCCCGCCCGGCCTTCGATCGTGTGGCAGTTGTTGCAGCCGTAGCGCGCGACGACCTTGCGGCCGTTGAGGATGTCGCGCTCGTATTCGTCGGGCTGGTGGCGGGCGCCCGGCAGGATGGGGTCGTTCACCAGGCCGAGGACGATGCCCGCCACCAGCGCCCGCGTCGCCGGCCAGGTGGCCCGCTCCTCGGCGCTCGCCGTGGGCGGCGGGTCGTCCATGCGGAAGTTGAAGCGCGGCATCCGCAACTGGTCGTACCAGGGCTTGGCCTTGCCCCAGTCGAAGACGCGCGGCGTGGTGATCTTGTGGCGGAAGAACGAGTGCCGCGAGTGCGGGATCACGTCCTTGGGCACGCTGCCGAAGTCGAGCTGGTGCAGGTCCTTCACGCCCTCGGTGGTGAGTTCCACGCCGATGGGCTGGTCGTGTTCGTGCCCCGCGACGGCGTGGCAGCCAAAGCAGCCCGCGCGCGCCATCAGGCGCTCCCCCACGCGGGCCAGCGCCGTGCCCAGCCGCCGCTCGTCGCCCAGGTCGCCGAGGTCGCCGCCCACCCGCCGGATGGGCAGGAGGCCCTCCTTCTTGTCCATCCCGAAGAAGTACTCGTACATCTCGACCACGATGCGCTCGTAGCTCTTGCGGAAGGGCACCGGCTCCAGCGCGTCGAACTCCTCGTCCCGGAATCCCAGCAGGTAGTCCACGACGTCGGCCCGGCGCTGCTCGGCGCTGCGCAGGAGCCGCCCCGTCGCCGGGTCGCGCTCGTCGTCGATGCGCATGTCGGGCATGCGCGTCGTGGCGGTGTAGTGGCGCGGGTCGGCGAGCCAGGCGTCGAGCCAGCGGCGGCTCTTGATCTTGGAGCCGAGCCCGAGCAGGCGCGGGCCCCGCATCAGGAGCGGGTCGTGCTCGAAGCGCGCCATCGAGTCGGGCTCGTAGGCCACCTGCCCGTCCCGCAGCACCTTGAGTTCGGGCACCATGTGGCAGGCGGTGCAGCCCAGCGAGTTGACGAGTTCGCGGCCGCGCTCCCGATCGCCGGCCGGCGGCTCCCGGTCGTAGAGGGGGTTGTGGTCGGGATGGTCGGGCGGCAGCCCCTCGCGCGTGCGCGGGCGCCCCGTGGCCGGGTCCCGCTGGTTGAGCAGGTAGGTGGCCATCGCCTTGATCATGACGTCGGCGTAGGCCTCGTCCGCCTCGCCGAAGATGGGCCCGAGGGCGGCCCAGAGCTCGGGGTCGAGCCGGTGGGCGTCGATGACGGGGATGACCTGCTTCTTGCCCGTGGCCGGGTCGCGCAGCGGCTCGAAGTTCGCGTCCTTGTTCACGAAGTAGAAGAAGGAGGGCATCCGCGTGTCGGGGCGGAACGCGTCCGGGTGCTTGATCCACTGCTCCACGAAGTGGGCGTCGACCTTGTCGGCGAGGTAGGTGATGTCGGGCCCGACGCGGGGGGGCTCGGCGTAGCCGACCTGCTCGCCGAAGTCCTGGATCTTGTGGCAGCCCTGGCAGCCGTAGTTCACGACCGTGTCGTGGCCGCGCTCGTAGCGCTCCGCCCGCCAGCGATGGTCGTGCACCTGGGCGTCCAGCCACGCCCGCAGCGCGCGGGCGTCCTCACGGCCCTGCTCGTCCACGAAGACCCGCCCGACGACCTCGCCGAAGTGCTCGCGCAGTTGGGCGCGCCGTGCCTCCGCCACCTCCCCCATCGATCCGCGCACCGGGACCGGCGCGCCGGGGAGCGCGTACTCGCCGTACACCTCCCACGGGCCGAGCGGACGGTTGGCGGGGCTGGCCGCCCGCTCGTCCTCGGGCCCGAAGCGCATCTGACCCTGGTACAGCGGGCCGTCGCGGGTCTCGGTGGTCACGGCGAAGAAGCCGTGGTCGAGCCGCTCGGGGTAGTGCGGCGGGTAGTAGACCCCCTGCTTGTGGCACTTGTAGCACTGCCCCTCGGTGTACTCGAGCGGCAGCATGGGGTAGTCCACGTACTTGGGCTTGTCCCAGCCGTGCTCCGCCTTCCACTCGGCCTTCTGGGCCGCGGTCGCCGGCGTGTGCGCGGCCCGCGCGAAGTCCGTGGCCCAGCCCACGCCCTGGTGGCAGGTGGAGCAGCCGAAGCGCTCCGGGCGGTGCGGGCTGCCCGGGCCCGCCATCAGTTCCAGGCCCGGGTGGGCCCGCATGTAGCGCTCGAGTTCGACGCCGTGGCGCGCGAGCAGTTCGGCGTCGCCCATGTCCGGGTTGGAGATCCCGCGGTGGCAGGTGATGCACCGGTCCACCTTGCGGTTCGTGGCGATGTTGAAGTTGTCGTGGATGTCGTCCAGGACGAGTTGCTCGATCTTGATGGTCGGGGAGATGAAGTCGACGAAGGGGGCGTTGCGCCACTGGTTCTTGCGGTACTTGAGCGCCTCGCCCTCGAGCTTGTTGCGCCGGGTGACCAGCGGCTCCAGGCCCTTCTCGGTCTTGGCGACGGCCGCGCGCCAGGGCTTCTCCAGGTCCGCGATGCGCGCCTTCGCCCGCATGTGCTCGGACTGCTTGAGCCGAAGCTCGCGGTCGGCCTTGTGCAGGTCCTCCGCCAGGCGGTCGAGCGGCTCGGCGGCCGCCTCCATCGCCCGGCGCGCGTCCTCCACGTCGGGCGCCGCCTGGTCGGCCGCGGCGACGCGCTCCTCGAGCGCCGTGACGGTCGCCTCGGCCGCCGCCCGGGCGGCCTCGTCGCCCGCGGCCCGGGCCGCCTGAAGGGCCGCGCGGGCGGCCGGGAGGCGCTCCCGGGCGCCGGCGCCCTGCTCCACCGCCCAGGCGAGTTGCTGCCAGCGCGTGCGGGCCGTTTCGTACACGTAGCGCGCGGGCGCGAGCACGCCCTTGACCTGCTTCACGCGGGCGTCGGCGGACTCCTCGGCCCGCCGCAGTTCGTACAGGCCCGCCTGGAGCGCCCGGTACTCCGGGTCGGCCTGGAGCGCCTCGAACAGCGCGCGGTCGGTGCGGCGGGCGGCGTCGATCTCGGCCTCCAGCGCGGCGACCTCCTGCTTGGCCTCGCGCAACTGGGCCTCGCCCAGTTGCAGCACCTTGTCGTAGTAGCGGCGCTGGTAGTCGCGCCAGGGGCGGTCGTAGTCCTTCCAGATCATCGCCACCCAGCCCAGGACGAGCAGGACGGCCAGCGGCGCGAAGACCTTGGAGAGCTGCCCCGGCCGGTAGATCGACTCGCGGTCGCGGTTGTGCCCCGTGAGGCCCACCCCGCCCGTGCCGGGCTTGGCGGCGCGCTTCGCACCCGGCGCCGCCGCCGGCTCGGGGGTCTTCGTGGAGGGGGTCGCAGGCATGGACGGGCTCCCGGGTCGGTCGGCTAGATGTTCAGCTGCCACTCTGGGATGTTGACGATGTACTTGAGGTTGAAGAGCCAGCGCAGGACCATCTTGATGGGCACCGCGAGCATGATCAGCCCCAGGTTCACCATGATGCCGAAGCGGACGGCGCCGAGCTCCCGGAACAGCTTCTTCCCCTTGGTCACGGCGAAGAGGACGGGCAGCACCGTCATGTAGCCCAGCACCAGCAGGATGCCGGGCAGCTCGCGCACCAGCGTGTTCTCGGGCTCGTACATCCCGAGCATCTTCACGTAGAAGATCTCGCTCACGTCGATGTTCAGCAGCGGCTCGACCTTGTTCACGTCCCACTTCTCGTACACGCCGAAGAAGTTCCAGCCGTAGCCGCGCAGGAAGGTGCCGATGAACACCTGCAGCACCCACAGCACGAGGAAGCCGAAGAGGAAGACGAAGATCGCCCCGTAGCGTTCCTTGAGCGTGTAGTAGCCGTTGCCCTTCGGGTTGCGGTCGATGTAGGGGATGCAGATCAGGCCGACCATGATCAGGGCCGGGATGAGGATGCCCGCCAGCCAGGGGTCGAAGTAGACGAGCATCTCCTGCAGCCCGAGGAAGTACCACGGCGCCTTGGCGGGGTTGGGCGTGCGGCCCGGGTTGGCCGGCTCCTCGATCGGCGCGGGCAGCAGCAGCGCCCACACGATCAGCACGACCGTGACGCCGACCATGGCGATCAGTTCGGTGTAGACCAGGTCGGGCCAGACCAGCACCTTGCGGCTCTTCTCGTCGGCCTCGACGGGCGGGAGGCCCTTCTCGATGCGCTCGTCGTTCACCACGGCCTTGCGCAGGCTCAACCAGAAGAAGAAGTACAGGAGCCCCAGCATCATCGTGATCGGGACGTTGTCGGCCTTGGCGGCGCTCTCGACGAACTGCTCGTGGCCCTCGGCGATCCCCACCCCCGGCGCACAGGAGTAGACGAACAGCGCCGCCAGGAAGACCCCGATGCCCAGGGCGATGGGCGGGCGGGTCCAGACCCGCGCGTACCGCAGGCTCAGGTACAGCAGCACGAACGCGCCCGGGAAGACGATCTCGGGGCGCGTCAGGAAGTTGAAGATGCCGTCGATGGTCTCGAGCACGGGGAAGGTCCCTTTCGAGGTCCGGGAGTCGAAGCGTGGATCAGGCGGCGGATCCGGCAGTCCTCACGGCCCTAGGCCCGTTACAGGGGTCCGCTGATGCCGCCGTCCTTGCGGACGCGCCAGAAGTGGACGGCCATCAGCACCATGGCGATCACGGGGACGGCGATGCAGTGCAGCACGTAGAAGCGCAGCAGCGTGCCCTCGCCGACGAAGCGCCCGCCCAGGAGGGCGTAGCGGATGTCGTCACCGGAGGTGACGAACTGGATGTCGTCGATCACGAGGAGGTTCGAACCCGGGCCCTCGTGGCCGATGGCCGGGTGCGCCCGGGCCATGTTCGTGCCCACGGTCACGGCCCAGATGGCGAGCTGGTCCCAGGGCAGCAGGTAGCCCGTGAAGGAGAGGAGGAGCGTGACCACCAGCAGGACCACGCCGATGCCCCAGTTGAACTCCCGCGGCGGCTTGTACGACCCCGTCATGAACACGCGGAACATGTGCAGCCACACGGTGATGACCATCGCGTGCGCGCCCCAGCGGTGGATCTCGCGCATGATCCCCAGCGGCACGTCCTCGCGCAGCGCCACGATGTCGTTGAACGCGCTCGCCGCCACCGGGCGGTAGTAGAACATCAGCAGGATGCCGGTGACCGTCTCCACGAGGAACAGGAAGAAGGTCAGCCCCCCCATGCACCAGGTGAAGGAGAGCCGGATGCCGCTCGCCCGCGCCCGGACCGGGTGCAGGTGCAGGAACACGTTGGCCAGCATGACCATCGCGCGGTTGCGCGCGGTGGTGGGCGGCCCGTGGCGGAAGATGCTCTTCCACACCTGGGAGCCGCGGACGAAGTCGGTCAGCTTCTTGAGCATGCGCGGGGCCCTTCGCGGCTACACCGGGATGTAGAAGTCACGGACCTCGCAGGTGCCCTGTTCGACCTGGCACTTGCGCGTCTTGTCCACGACGACCTGGTTGGTGACGGGGTCCACGAAGAGGTGGAAGCGCTCGAGCGGGCGCGGCGTGGGGCCTTCGAAGTTCACGCCGTTGATGTAGTAGCCCGAGCCGTGGCACGGGCACTTGAACTTCTGGTCGCCGGCCTGCCAGTTGGGCGTGCAGCCCAGGTGCGTGCAGACGGTGGAGATGGCCATCAGCTTGCCGCCGGTGTTCACCATCCAGACGCCGTGGGTCTCCTTGTAGGTCTCGTCCACGCTCTCGGCGCCGAACTCGCCCACGGCCTTGGTGTGGAACTGCTGGGGCGGCTCGAAGGAAACGTTGGGGAACAGGAAGCGGACCACGGCGAGGCTGCCGACGCCGCCCGCGGCGGCGAAGGCGCCCCAGCCCGCGGCGGCGGCCCCGAACAGGCCCCGGCGGGTGGTGGTGACCGGCGGCCGCGTCTCCGGCGGGACCAGCCGCTCGACCTTCTGGGCGGGGGTCCGGGCCTTGCCCTCGACGGCGTAGTCGTAGGGCCAGGGGCTCGGCCAGGCCGGCACCTCCCGGGGGCCCACGGCGGGCGCCGGGCCTTGTTGCGGGTCGGAGCTCATCCGTTCCTCCAGTCCTTCAGCGCGGCGCGGGCGAGTTGGCGCACCGCGTCGTCGCCCTCGTGGGCCTCCTCGGTCAGCCGCTCGACGCGCGCCTTGAGGTCGTCGCCGCCGAGCGCGCGCGCCGCGCGCACCGCGTTGGCCAGCGCCGCCCGCTGCATGCCCGGGTCGCGCACCCCCAACTCGTCGAGTTGGACGCGGTCGAGCGAGCGCTCGATCAGGTGGCGGCCCGCGGCGTCGCCGCGCAGCGCGAGCGCGTAGGCGGCGTTGAGGCGCACGCCGGAGTGCGTGTCGTCCAGCGCGTCGCGCAGCACGGGCAGGAGGTGCCCGTCGGGGCCCGCGCCCTGAAAGCGCGGCAGCCCGAGCAACGCCAGGCCGCTGGTGCCCATGGCGCGCACCTCCGCGTCGGGCTCGTCGCGCCCGGCCATGCGCGCCAGCGCGGCCTCGGCGCGGCGGTCTTCGAAGAACAGGACGCCGGCGGCGGCGCTGCGCCGTAGGTCGCGGTCCGCGGGCGCCGCCCCCGCCGCGGGGTAGAGCACGCCGAGCAGGAGGGGGATCGCCTCGGGGTCGCCCGCCCGGCCCATCGCGCGCAGCAGGAACATCTGCCGGTCCGCGCTGCCCTCGCGCACCGCGAGGTCGTAGGCCCGCCGCAGGTCGGCCCGGAACTCCGGGTCCTCGTAGAACGGGGGCGCGGCGGGCGCGCGGCCGGCCGCGCGCGCGTCGTCGGCCGCGCGGCGTTCCTGCGCGATGAGGATCGCGAGTTGCTGCGCCGCCTGCTGCTGCTCGTTCTCCCCGCCCGCGAGCACGGTGCGCAGGAGTTCGGCCGGGCTCTTGTCGTCGCCGGTGAGCAGCCGCGCGGCGAAGAAGAGCCCGACGACCAC
>JAPKHB010000125.1 GCA_026647295.1 Planctomycetota bacterium
GCCACGCGGCCGAGGGCAGCGGCGATCCGCGCTACGGGGCGCTGCGGGCGGCCACCACCACCCGGCTCGCGACGGCGTTCGACGCCGGCGACCTGCGCCTGGGCGCCTTCGCCGGGACCGCGAGCGCCGCCTACTGGGAGCGCACCGATGGGGGGGAGGACCTGGGCCGCTCGGCCCTCGAGGCCGGGCTGACGGCCGACCTCCAGCTCCACCGCGTCTACGCGGCCCAAGGCGGGCCGCTCGCCCTGGACGGCCTGCGCCACGTGATCGACCTGGACGCGGGCCTGCTCACGGTCCAGGGCAACCGCCACGGCCCCGAGGACCTGCCCGCCTTCGACCTGACCGAGACGCTGCGCGACCGCACCGAGGTCACGCTGCACATGCGTCACCGCCTCCAGACGCGGGGGCGCGCCCCCGATCCCGCCGGGCCGGGGTCGCCGTATCGCTTCCTCGGGCCCGGGGCGTCCGGCGGCGGCCTGCGCACGCTGCTCGACCTGGACCTGGACGCGGCGTGGTACCTGGACGACCGGGCGCCCGCCGGCCTGTCCACGCCGGGCCGCGCCCGCGCGGCGCTCGCCGCCGAGCCGGTCGGGCGCGTGCGGGTGGCCGGCGAGGCCCGCTGGGACTTCGATGTCGGGCTGGAGTCGGCCTTCCTCGGCGCGGGCGCCATGGGTACCCTGGACGGGCGCCCTCTCGCCGTCGCGGGCGGCGTGCGCTACCTGCGCGACGAGAGCCTCTCCCTCACGCTGGACGTGGCCTGGCGCTGGAGTCCGAAGTACGAGTTGCGCTTCCAGGGGCGCTATGACCGCGAGGACAACGACACCTTCACGCGCGTGCTGCTGCGCCGCTTCAGCCCGGACCACGTCCTCGTGTTCGGCGTGGGGGAGCGGGACGGCGAGTTGGAACTCGAACTCAACCTCGAACCCGCCATCGGGGGCCACAGCGCCGCGCCGCGCGGGTTCGAGGACTCGGGCGGCGTGGACCCCCTGGGCGTGTTCCTGAGATGAGCCGCACGGCGCTCTTCCCCGGCACCTTCGACCCGGTGACGCTCGGGCACCTGGACCTCGTGGAGCGCGCGCTGCGGGTCTTCGACGCGGTGGTGGTCGGGGTCAGCGCCCGGGGGCGGGAGACCCTCCTGCCGCTCGAGGAGCGCGTGGCGTTGCTGCGCGCGGCGGTCGCCCCGTGGCCGGCCGTGCGGGTGCAGCCCTTCTCCGGGCTGGTGGTGCACTTTGCCCGCGCGCAGGGCGCCACGGCGCTGCTGCGGGGGGTGCGCGGGCTGGGCGACTGGGAGGTCGAACTGCAGATGGCGACGGCCAACCGGCACCTGGGCGGGGGCCTGGAGACCGTCTTCCTCCCCCCTTCGCCGGGAACCGCCCGCGTCTCCTCGTCGCTCGTGCGGGAAGTTCACGCGCTCGGCGGGGACGTGGCCGCCTGGGTGCCCCCCGGGGTCGTGGCGGCGCTGGATGCGCGCCGGGCCTCGGGCGCGTGAGCGGGCCTCGGCGGCGGTCCCCGCGGCGGCCCGCCCGCCGCCGGGCGCCGGCTCCGGGCGCCCGCGCACCCGGGCCGGCTCGCCTGGCCCGACCCCGGATGGTAGGGTCCCCCTGCCCCGCGTCGCCGGGGCGTCTTCGGAGGTGAACCCCGTGATCCGCTCCTGCTTCCGGGCGCTCCTGGCCGCGGCGCTGCTCCTTCCGGCCCCGGGGCCCGTCGCCGCCGACGAGGACCTGCTCTTCGTCTACTCCGAGAACTACTACCCGACGCTGGACCCCGCCCACCACCACCCCCTGCGGATGAACGACGAGCGGCTGCTCCTGGCGTTGTACGAGCCGCTCACCAGGCTGGACCCCGCGACGGGCGAGGCGGCCCCGGCGCTGGCCGAGCGCTGGGAGGTGTCGGGGGACGGGCGCACCTGGACCTTCCACCTGCGCGCCGACGCGAAGTGGAGCGACGGGAGCCCGGTGACCGCCAAGGACCTCCTGCGGGGCTGGCGGCGGGTGCTGGACCCCTTCACCGGCTCCCCCTGGGGGCCGCTGTTCCGGCCCATCCAGGGCTGCGCGGAGATCTCCGACAACAGCGCCCGGACCGAGGGCTTCAGCCGCCTTCGGGAGCACCTGGAGGAACTGGTGCGGGCCAACCCCGGCGGCATCCCCGGCAAGCTCCTCAACGAGATGCTCGACCAGACCGGTGTGCGGCCGTACCTGGTGCACATCCGTTCGCGCGCCGTGTCGCGGTTGCGGGACTGGCCGGACGCCGACGCCTTCCAGCCGGAAGCGGTCGAGAAGGCGCTGGACGCCCTCAAGGACGAGCGCAAGCGGGTCCGCGACCTGTACCGCGACGCCTTCGAGGCCTTCGGGTCGGCGGCGAGCGGCGCCCACGCCGCCTCCGACCGGACCCTGGTCGTGCGCACGGCGGGCGACGTCCCCTTCCTGCCCGAGCTGTTGGCGCGCGCCGCCTTCGTCCCGCTGCACCAGTGCGTGGACCAATTGCGTGCCCTGGCCTTCGAAGTGGTCGGGTACGTGGGCAACGGCCCCTTCCGGCTCAAGGGCCGCGGCGCCAAGCCCCCGGCGGGGCAGGCCGGCACGCAGCGCGTGCTCTCCGTCGTGGAACTGGACCGCAACCCCCACTACCAGGGGCCCTGGAAGGCCCGGGTGGACCGGGTGATGTGCTACACGGACCAGGGGCTGGCCGAGGACCTGCACGGCTTCAAGCAGGGCCGCCTCCACTGGGTGCTCGGGACCTGGCCGGAGTTCCCGCCGACGGACAAGAAGGACCCCGCCAAGGACCTGCGCCAGCAGATCGAGGCGACGCCCGGCTACCTCGTGCGCGAGACGCCCAGCGTCCTCTTCCTGCGCCTGCGGGCCGACCGCGAGCCGTTCAAGCGCCGGGCCGCGCGGCTGGCCTTCGCGCGCAGCGTGGACCGCCAGGCCGTGGCCGCGAAAGTGTGGCCGGCGGGCCGCCCCACCCTGCGGCTGGTGCCCGAGGGCATCACCGGCCGGCTGGAGGGGGTCGCCGCCCCGGACACCGACGTCGGCGCCGCCAAGGCCGCCTTCAAGGAGGCGGGCCTGGGCCCGGACACCTGGGTCGAGGTCAGTTTCGGCGAGGCGGCCGGGCAGAGCGACGTGGTGCGCGACGCCCTCACGCCGACCTGGAAGCAGCACCTGGGCCTGGAGCCCTCGTGGAACATCGTCGTGGACAGCGAACAGCAGGCCACGCTGCGCGCCGGCGCCTACTACGCCATGGTGGCGGCCGTCCGCGGCTGGGGCGACGACCCCTACACCTACGTGGCCTCGCTCCACGGCGACGACCCCGACAGCGGCCTGGGCTGGCGCGACGAGGCCTTCAACGCGCTGCTCGACGCCGCGCGCGAGCCCGCCGAGGCCCTCGCGGATCCGGCCGGCTTCGCCGCCCGGGTCGGGCAGCCGACGCTCCAGGCGGCCCTCGAGGCCGCGCGCGCGGGCGGCGAGGCCCGCGAACGGCTCCGGCGCGAGCTGCTGGCGGCGGCCGAGCGCCGGATCCTGGAGGAGGCCGTGATCGTCCCGCTCGTGACCCTCCCGCGGGCCGAGCTGCTCCAACCGGCCGTGCGCGGCCTGGGCGAGCCCGCGGCCTGGCGCAACCCCGCCTTCGTGGGCTCGCTGTGTACGGTCGCGATCCGCTGACGGCCGGCGGCCGTCCGGCACGGGGCTGGTAGGATCCGGGCGCGCGTGGGCGCGCGCGGGCGCCCCGGGCCGCGCGGGCCCGGGACGGGAGGCCATGGCCAGGAACCTGCTCGGCATCGGCGGCGTGTTCGCGGTGGCCCTGCTGCTGGTCGGGCTCACCTTCTCGACCACCCAGGAGGCCCCGGCCGACTTTCGTTTCATCGCCGGCGCCGAGCCCAAGACGCTCGATCCGCACCTGATGACCGGCCAGGTGGAGGGCCGCTACGCGGACGCCCTCTTCGAGGGGCTCACCTACCGCGACCCCGAGACGCTCGAGCCCCGCCCGGGCGTGGCGCGGTCCTGGGAGATCTCGCCGGACAAGAAGCTGTACGTGTTCCACCTGCGCCCCGAGGCCCGGTGGGACGACGGGACCCCGATCACGGCCCACGACTTCGCCTGGTCCTGGCGGCGCCTGCAAGCGCCCGAGCTGGGCAGCGAGTACGCCTACATCCTGCACGTGGTGCGGGGGGCGGAGGCCTTCAACGCCTACGCGGGGCACGCCGACCTGCTCGAATCCACGGTGCTGCCGGGCCTCAAGGCCCTGCGCGCGGACCACCCCGGCGGGATCCCCGCGCCGGCCTGGCAGCGCTACGTCGCCAAGGCGCACCTCAACGACGCGGTCAAGGGGACCACCGACGCCCCGATCCAGGCGGCGCTCGCGCTCAAGCAGGGGGTGCTGGCGGACCCCGCGCTGGGCGCCCTGGAGGCGGCGCTCTCGGCCGAGGCCGCCCGCCGCCGGGCGGCCGCGGCGCACGCCCGCGTGCACTTCGGCGTGGACGAGGGGATCTATGCCCGCGACGACCACACGCTGGTCGTCGAGCTGATCGCCCCGACGCCCTACTTCCTCGAACTCACCGCCTTCTACACCTCCTTCCCCGTGCCCCGCCACCTCGTCGAGCACCCCGCCCACCGGGACGACTGGTTCCTCCCGGAGAAGATCGTGGGCAACGGGCCCTTCCGGCTCGCCGCCTGGCGCGTCAACGAGAAGATGCGCCTCGTGCGCAGCCCGACCTACTGGAACCGGGACGCCATCGCGCTGGACGTCATCGACGCCTTCCCGGTCGAGAACTCGAGCGCGGCGCTGAACCTCTACCTCACGGGGGCCGTGGACTGGAACACCAACCCGCCGCCGTTGGCGATCGTCGACGCGCTGCGCGCGCGCTACCCCGGGGAGTACGTGCTCAATCCGAGCATGACGGTCTACTACTACCGCTTCAACTGCACCCGCAAGCCCTTCGACGACCCGCGGGTGCGCCGGGCCATCGCCCTGGCGGTCGACCGCGAGACCATCGTGCGCCACGTGCTGCGCAAGGGCGACACGCCCGCGCAGCACATCGTGCCCTACGGGCTGCCCGGCTACGAGCCGCCGCCCTCGCCGCTTGGGCTCAAGGTCGAGGAGGCCCGGGCCCTCCTGGCCGAGGCGGGCTACCCCGGCGGCCGGGGCTTCCCCGAGGTGAAGCTGCTGTACAACACCCTCGAGCAGCACAAGCTCATCGCCGAGACCGTGGCCGGGGACCTCAAGCGCCACCTGGGCCTCACGGTCGTGCCCTTCAACCAGGAGTGGCAGGCCTACCAGGCGACGACGCTGGCCGGCGAGTACGACATGGCCCGGGCCGGGTGGATCGGCGACTACGCCGACCCCAACACCTTCCTGGACCTGTGGATCACCAACGGGGGGAACAACCAGACCGGCTGGTCGAACGCCGCCTACGACCGGCTCCTTTGGTTCGCGGCCGACCCCGACCGCTTCCTGGCCGAGGCCGACGCCTGGCTCGGGCGGCTCGCCGAGCCCGAGCGGGCGCGCGCGCGGATCGCCGCGGTCTCCGCCGCACCGGACCCCGCGGCGCAGGTCGAGGCCAAGGCCGCGCTGCGCATGCACCTCCTGCGCGAAGCCGAGGCCCTCCTCGTCACCGAGGTCCCCGTCCTGCCCGTCTACTTCTACGTCAACCAGAACCTGGTGAAGCCCCACGTCAAGGGCTGGCACCCCAACCCCCAGGACATCCACCCCCTGCGCGGCCTCTTCGTCCAGCGGCCGGAGGGCCCCTGACGGTGGGGGGGACGCGCCTGCCCTACCTCGCACTGGGCGCCGGCGCGCTGCTCCTGGCGCTGGCCCTTGCGCTGTGGGCCGGGGTCGCGGAGGGGCTCGCGCTGCTGCTGGGCCTTGGGCTGCTCGCCGCCCCCGCCTGGTTCCCCGCCCGGGTGACGCGCGGGGTCGCGGGCGTGTACGTCCTGGCGCTGGCCTTCACGGCGCTCAACGTGCTCGTGGAAGACCTGGACGTCGGGAGCGGCCTGGCCGTGGCGGCGGCGCTCGGCGTGGCCGGCGCCGCCTTCCTCCCGCCCGCCGTGCGGCGGCGCGTCACGTTCCTGGTGCCGTCGCTGGTGCTGCTGCTCTTCGTCACCTGCGTGCTGATGTTCCAGGCCCCGGGCAACCCCTTCGCCTCCGAGAAGCAGACCACCCAGCAGGCCCAGCAGGCCCAGCAGCGCCGCTTCAAGGTCCGCGACACCGCCGTGGCCTACTTCGGCGACTACCTGCACGACCTGGTCTTCAAGGGCACGATGGGGCCGGCGGTCAAGGTGCAGGGGCGCAACGTCGAAGACCTCCTGCGCCCGGCCCTGCCGGTGAGCATGAGCCTCGGGCTGCTCGCGCTGCTGCTGGCCACGCTGCTCGGGCTGGTCCTCGGGATCCGGGCGGGGCTCCGGCCCGGCTCGGTCTCGGACTTCTCGAGCATGGCGCTGGGCATGGTGGGCATCTCGCTGCCCAACTTCGTGATCGGGGCGGGCTTCCTGCTCGTCCTCGCGCTCGGGCTGGGCTGGTTCCCCGTCGCGGGCTGGGGCGGCTACCAGCACCTCGTGCTCCCCGCGCTCACCCTGGCCCTGCCTTACGCCGCCTACATCGCGCGTCTCGCGCGCAACGGCACCATCGAGGTGATGCAACAGGACTTCGTGCGCACGGCCCGCGCCAAGGGCCTGACCGAACGCGAGGTGGTGCTCAAGCACGCCCTCAAGGGCATCCTCCTGCCGGTGGTCTCCTTCCTGGGGCCGGCGGCGGCCGGCGTGTTCACGGGCTCCTTCGTGGTCGAGACGCTGTTCGGGGTGCCGGGCATGGGCCGCTGGTTCGTGAACGGGGCCCTGAACCGCGACTACGCCGTCGTGCTGGGCTGCGCGATCATCTACTGCACCCTGATCACCGTGTTCAACCTGCTGGTCGACCTCGCCTACGCCTGGCTCGACCCGCGGGTGAGGAACGCGGCGTGAGCGCCCCCGGCCGCCCCGCCGCCGCCGCCCCGGGGGCCGTGCCCGAGGCCCACAAGGGCACCAGCCTCTCGGCGGACGCCTGGCGCCGGCTCAAGCGCAACCGTGCTGCCGTGGGCGGCGCGCTCGTGTTGCTCGCGCTCGCCGCGGCCTGTTTCCTGGGGCCGCCGCTCCTCGACCGCGCCTTCGACCTGCGCGCGGCGCCGGAGGACGCCGACCCCACCCGCGCCTACGAGGCGCCCTCCTGGTCCGAGCCTCTGGGCCGCGACGAACTGGGGCGCAGCTACCTCGTGCGGGTCCTGGAAGGGGGCCAGACCTCGCTGCTGGTCGGGATCGTGGCCACGCTGGTGTCGGTGCTGGTCGGGGTGACCTACGGGGCCGTGGCCGGCTACTACGGGGGGCGCCTGGACGAGGTCATGATGCGCGTCGTCGACTTCCTGTACGGGATCCCCTACATGTTCCTGGTGATCCTCGTCCTCCTCGTGGTGGGGGACGAGCAGCGCCAGAGCGCGGTCCCCGTGTTCGCGGCCCTGGGCCTCGTGCAGTGGCTCACCATGGCCCGGATCGTCCGCGGCCAGGTGCTCACGCTGCGCCACCAGGAGTTCGTGCTCGCGGCCCGGGCGCTCGGGGCGAGCGATGCGCGGATCCTGCTGCAGCACATCCTGCCCAACACGCTGGGCGTGGTCGTGGTCTACGCGTCCCTGACCGTCCCCGCCGTGATCATCCTCGAGTCGTTCCTCTCGTTCCTCGGCCTGGGCGTGGAGAACTCCTGGGGCCAGCTCGCCGCGCGCGGGATGGACGTGGTGAACCCGATCCGGGCCTACTGGTGGCTCCTGCTCTACCCGAGCCTGTTCCTGGCGGCGACGCTGTTCAGCCTCAACTTCCTGGGCGACGGGCTGCGCGACGCGCTGGACCCGCGGACGAGGGAGTCCTGATGGCGCGCGCCCCCGCCTTGGCCCCCGTCCCCCCCGCGCCCGTCGCGGGTCCGCCCCTGCTCGAGGTCGAGGACCTCGCCACGCGCTTCGTGACCGACGACGGCCTGGTCCAGGCGCTGGACGGCGTCTCCTTCTCGCTGCGGCGCGGCGAGGTGCTGGGGATCGTGGGGGAGTCGGGTTGCGGGAAGAGCGTGACGAACCTCTCCGTGATGCGCCTCCTGCCCCAACCCCAGGGCCAGATCGTGCGGGGCCGGGTGCGCTTCGACGGCGAGGACCTGCGGGCCTTGTCCGAGGCCCGGATGCGGCGCATCCGCGGCCGGCGCATCGCCATGATCTTCCAGGACCCGATGACCAGCCTGAACCCCTACCTGCGGGTCGAGGAGCAACTCGCGGAGGTGGTGCGGCTCCACCTGGGCCTCGGTCGGCGGGCGGCCGTCGACCGGGCCGTCGCGCTGCTCGAGCGCGTCGGCATCCCCGCCGCGCGCGAGCGCGTGCGGGCCTGGCCGCACGAGTTCAGCGGGGGGATGCGCCAGCGCGTGATGATCGCGATGGCCCTCCTGTGCGACCCCGACCTCCTGATCGCCGACGAGCCGACGACGGCCCTGGACGTCACGATCCAGGCCCAGATCCTGGACCTGCTCGACGAGGTGCGGCGCGAGCGTTCGATGAGCATCATCCTGGTCACCCACGACCTCGGGGTGGTCGCCGGGCTCTGCGACCGCGTCCTGGTGATGTACGCGGGCCGGGTGGTGGAGGAGGGGCCCACGGCCGAACTGTTCCGGGCGCCGGCGCACCCGTACACCAAGGCGCTCCTGCGCAGCGTGCCGCGCCTGGACGAACCCGGCGCCGGGCGCCTCTTCAGCATCGAGGGCCTGCCGCCGCGCCTGGACCGTGGCCCGTTCGACGCCTGCGCCTTCGCCCCGCGCTGTCCCCAGGTCGCCGAAGCCTGCCGCCGGGGCGAACCGCCGCTGGAGGCCGTGGCGCCCGGGCGCCGGCGCCGCTGCGTGCTGCCGCCGGAGGAGGTCCGGTGAGCGGCGCCCCTCTCCTGCTGGCGGTGGAGGGGCTCGGCGTGCACTTCCGGGTTCCCCGGGGGGTGGTCCGGGCCGTGGACGACGTCTCCTTCCAACTCGCCCGCGGCGAGACGCTCGGCCTGGTGGGGGAGTCCGGCTGCGGGAAGTCCACCGTGGCGCGGGCCATCGCCGGCCTCCTCGAGGTGAGCTTCGGCGCCGTGTGGTTCGAAGGCACCGACCTGACGACGCTGGACGCGGAGGCGTTCCGCCCGTTTCGCCGGCGCCTCCAGATGGTGTTCCAGGACCCCTACGCGAGCCTCAATCCGCGCATGACCGTGGCGTCGATCATCGCCGAGCCGCTGCGCATCCACAACCGGCCCCGCCCCGGGTGGGCCGCGCTGGACGAGCACGTCTGTCGCCTCATGGGGCTGGTGGGCCTGGACCCCTCGATGCGACGGCGCTACCCCCACGAGTTCTCCGGTGGCCAACGCCAGCGCATCGGGGTGGCCCGGGCCCTCGCGCTCGAGCCCGACCTGCTCCTCCTCGACGAGCCGGTGTCGGCGCTCGACGTGAGCGTCCAGGCGCAGGTGATGAACCTGCTGGACGACCTCAAGCAGCGCCTGGGGCTCACCTACCTCTTCATCGCGCACAACCTGGCGGTGGTCCGGCACATGAGCGACCGCGTGGCGGTGATGTACCTCGGGCGCATCGTCGAGGTCGCCGGCCGCCGGGCGCTGTACGAGCGGCC
>JAPKHB010000126.1 GCA_026647295.1 Planctomycetota bacterium
CCACCCGCGGCTTGTACGCCAGCAGCCGGGTGGCGCACGTGCCGGCGGTATTCGACAACAACAGCGCTTTCACCAAGGGTGCGGCAGAATTGCGGCTTTACTATTCCCCGTTGTCGCGGTTGACGCTGGCGCTGCGCACCGCCGGCGAAAAGATATGGGGCGAGGCGTTTCCTTATTACGAAGCGGCCTATGCCGGCGGCAATGCCTCGGTGCGGGGGTTCCGGCGGGAACGCTTTGCGGGCGAAGCCGCCGAGATCGCAGCCGTGAAGGTGGCGTTGCAGGAGCCGTACTGCTTCACGGCCGGCGACATGGACGGCGACGGCGACCTGGACCTGTTCCTCGCCAACGGCGCGCGCCTGGCCTACCACGACGACGGCCGGCGCCTGGAGGTGGTCCACGAGGCCCCGTGCCGCCTCTACCGAAACGACGGCGACTGGCGTTTCACCGACGTTACGGCCGCGGCGCTGCCCCCGCTTGGCCGGTGGGTGAACGGCGTGGCCGTCGCCGACGTCGACGGAGACGGCGACCCGGACCTGTACCTGGCGTGTTTCGACGCGGACGTGCTGCTGGTCAACGCCGGCGGCCGCTTCGAGGACCGCACGGCCGCCTGGGGCCTGGGCAACCCCCTGTGGGCGGCCTCGGCGGCGTTCGGCGACGCCGACGGCGACGGCCACGTCGACCTCTACGTCGCCAACTACTGCCACTTCGACCCCGCGCGCCCCCCGCTCGAGGGGCGGCGCAACGTCGTGGACGGCGTGGAGATCGGCTGGGGGCCCGAGGAGGAGAACCGCCAGGGCCTCAACCCGGGCGCGCCGGACGTCTACTACCGCAACGACGGCCGGGGTCGCTTCGTCGAGGCGACCGCGGCCGCCGGGTTCGCGCTCCCGCGCCCGCTGTGCTCGTACGCGGTCGTGTTCGCCGACGTCGACGGGGACGGCCACCCCGACGTGCTGGTCGCCAACGACCTGCAGCCGTGCAACCTCTTCGTGAACCAGGGCGACGGGACCTTCCGCGAGGAGGGGGTCGCCCGCGGCTTTGCCTTCGACGCGCGCGGCCAGGCCACCGCCGCGATGGGCCTCGCGGTCGAGGACTTCGACGGGGACGGGCACCTGGACGTGTTCCGCACGAACTTCGACCTCGAGCCCAACGCGCTGCACCGCAACGACGGCCGGGGCCGCTTCCGGGACGTGGCCGGCGAGGTGGGCCTCGCGGCGCCTTCGCTCGACCGCCTGGGCTGGGGCTGCGCCTTCCTCGACGCCGACCTGGACGGCGAACTGGACCTGCTGGTCGCCAACGGCCACGTGCTCCCGCAGGCGGCCGCGGTGGGCATGAGCCCGTGGCTGCAGCAGAGCCAGCTCTACGCCGCGCGGCGCGGGGCGAACGGGGCGCTGCGCTACGAGGACGTGACGGCCCGCGCCGGAACCGGCCTCGCGCCGGCCCGCAGCGCCCGCGGGCTCGCGATCGCCGACGTGGACGACGACGGCGACCTGGACGCGCTGCTCGTCGACCTGGACGAGACGCCGCGCCTGCTCGAAAACCAGAGCCCCCGGCGCGGCCGCTGGCTCGCGATCCGGCTGCGGGGCCGCGCGCCCAACACCGACGCGCTCGGCGCGCGGGTCGAGGTGGTGGCCGGCGGGCGCACCCGGGTCCGCGAGGTGCGCCGCCAGCAGGGCCTGTACTCGAGCCACGATCCGCGGCTACACTTCGGCCTCGGGCCCGTCGCCCGGGTGGAGCGCGTGCGCGTGCGCTGGCCCGGGGGGGCCACGACCGTGCTCGAGGACGTCGCGCCCGACCGCTTCCTCTCGATCCCCGAACCGCCCCCGCCCGCCCCGCCGGAGGTGCGCCCCCGATGAAGGTCGCGCTCGTCTTTCCGCCCCAGGGGCACTTCACCCAGCCGTACTTGAGCCTGCCCTCGCTGGCCGCGTGGCTGCGCCAGGAGGGCGGCGGCGAGGTGGCGCTCCTGGACGAGAGCATCGAGGCCTACGACCACTTCCTCTCGCGCGGCCGCCTGGCCGTGAGCCTCGAACGGGTGCGCGCCCGGGGCGACCTCGCGGCGCTCGACGCCCAGGCGCGCCTGAACTACTCGGAGATGGAACGCTACCAGCGGGCCAGCGAGGCCGAACTGTGCGGCGAGGCCGTGGTCGAGGGGATCGAGGAGGCCAAGCGGGTGCTGCGCACCCCGGAGGCCTTCTACGACTACGAGCGCTACCTCGCGGCGGGCCGGCGGGTCGAGCAGGGGCTGCGCCTCTTCAGCGCCGAGTACGCCCCGACCCGGCTCACGGCCCACGGCTTCGTGATGCGCCGCCGCGTCGAGCGCTCGGCCGAGATGCTGGCGGCCATCGACGACGAGGCCGAGAACCCCTTCGTCGAGTACTTCCGCGAGCACACCCTGCCACGCCTCAGGCGCCTGGACCCCGACCTGATCGGGATCTCCCTCACCTTCCCCAGCCAGGCCATCCCCACGCTCACGCTCTGCGCCCAGATCAAGCGCTGGAAGCCCGACGTGCACGTGACCGTGGGCGGCGGCCTCCTCGCCTACACGGCCGAGAAGCTCGCCCGCCAGCCCGCGGTCTGGGACCTCGTCGACTCCTTCGTCCTGCTGGAGGGCGAGGGGCCGCTGCTCGCCCTGTGCCGCGCGATCGAGGGGGCCGGGCCCGGCGGCGCGCCGGACCTGGCGGCCGTCCCCAACCTGGTCTACCGCGACCCGGCGAGCCGCGAGCCCCGCTTCACCCCGCGCCAGGCGCCGCTGGACATCAAGACGCTGCCCACCCCGGACTTCGACGGACTGCCGCTGGACAAGTACCTCTCGCCCGAACTCGTGCTCCCGCTCGCCATCACCCGGGGCTGCTACTGGGGCAAGTGCGTCTTCTGCACCCTGTACACCGTGATCGGGCCCGGCTACCGCGGCCGCACGATCGAGCAGACGGTGGGCGACCTCCGCACGCTCTCCCGGCGCCACGGCACCAACAAGTTCTACCTGGCGATCGAGGACCTGCCCCCGAACATGGCCAAGGCCCTGCCGCGCGCCATCCGGGACGCGGGCCTTGACGTGGAGTGGTGGGCGGACGCGCGCCTGGAGCACGACACCTTCGACCAGCAGGTCTGCGACGACCTGGCCGCCGCGGGCTGCCGCCGCCTGGCCTTCGGGTACGAAAGCGCCTCGCGCCGCGTGCTCGAGCTCATGTGCAAGGGCATCGACCCCGACCGGTCCATGGAACTCGTCCGCCGCGTGCGCCAGGCGGGGATCTCGGTCACGCTGTACGTGATGGTGGGGTTCCCCTCCGAGACGCGCGCCGAAGCGCGCCAGACGCTGGCGGCCCTGCTCGCGGAGCGCGAGCACGTCCAGGAGGTGAGCGTGCGCGTCTTCTACCTGGACGAGCGCTCCGAGATCTTCCAGCGGCGCGCGGAGTTCGGCATCACCGGGATCCATCCGGACCCCGAGGCCGACCTGCAGGTCTACTACGACTTCGAGACCCAGGCGGGCATGACCCGGCGCGAGGCCCGCGACGCGTACCTCGAGTTCACGCAGGCCCTGCGCACGCACTTCCCGGTGTTCGAGAACACGAACATGCTCTACCACGAGCTGAAGAGCCACTACTTCCTGTACCTCTGCCGCTACGGGAGCTGGGAGCGCCTGCGCGCCGAGGTACTCGAGCCGGGGAGCCCGGGCCCGGCGACGCCGGCCGACCGCCCGCGCCGGCGGCCGGGCCTCCTGCGCCGCGACCTCGCCTTCGACCGGGGCCGCATCGACGAGCGCCTGGGGGCGATCGACTCCCTCACGCTGCGCCCGCGCTACCAGTCCGACCTGGTCGAGGACGAGGACCGCGCGCGCCTGGACCGCGAGATGGTCCCCGAGGAGCCCGAGCCCTGTGCGCTCGTCTACGACCCCGCCGGGGCGCGCCTCATCGGCCTCTCGCCGGCGGCCGCGGACCTCCTGTGGCGCTGCGACGGCACGCGCACCGTGGACGAGGTGCTGGCCGAGTGGGACCCGCCGCTGCGCCCGCAGGCGCGCCGCTGCCTCGAGGACCTGGCGGGCCTCGGGCTCCTGGACCGGGAAGCCGGAGTGCGGGTTGGATGACCACACCCCGGCCGCGAGGAACGCCATGACGCAGAAGGACCCCACCCCGAGCGAACCGGAGAAGGGCCGGGCGCCGGCCCCGGACCCCGCCGCCCCCGGCCCTTCGCCCCCCCCGCCCCCGGGGGCGCCCGCGAAGCGGGGCCTCTTCCGCATCCGCCCGCTGGATCCGAAGAACCCGCTGTCCTTCGAGGACACCGCCGACAAGTAGGGCGCGGGCCGGGCGCACGGCGCGTGGCCTCGGGCCCCGATACCGGGTGGGCGTTCGGGGGGTTCCAGGGGCAGACCCCACGAAAGGAGTCCTGCATGCGCATCCCCACCCTCCCCCTGGCCGCGGCGGGCCTGCTCGTCGCGCTCGCCCTCCCGGCCGCGCGCGCCGAGGATCCCGCGCCGGCCGAGCCCGGCCCGCGCGGCAAGGGCCTCAAGGCCCGGCTGCTCGAACGCTTCGACACGAACCAGGACGGTCGGCTGGACGAGGCCGAACGGGCCGCCGCGCGCCAGGCCCTCGGCGAACCCCGCGGGCGCGCCGCCGGCCGCCGCGGCCCCGACGCGCGCGGCAAGGGCCTCAAGGCCCGGCTGCGCGAACGCTTCGACACGAACCAGGACGGCCGCCTCGACGAAGCCGAGCGGGCCGCCGCCCGTGAGGCGGCCGAAGCGGCCCGCGGCGCGCTGAAGGGCGCGCTGCTCGCACGCTTTGACACGGACCGCGACGGCACGCTCGCCGCGGCCGAGCGCGAGGCGCTGCGCGCGGACCTGCGCGCCCGCGCCGAGGCGCTGCACCGGCGCGCCGTCGAACTCTTCGACGCGGACGGCGACGGCGCCTTGAGCGGCCCCGAGCGCCGGGCGCTTGCCCGCGCCCGCCGCGCCGCGGGCCGCCGCTGACGCGGCGCCGCGGCCCCGGCCGGCGCGCCCGACGGGCCCCCGTCAGGAGCGCGCCGGCCGGCCCGCCCGGCGCACGCGCGGGTCGAGCGCCTGGCGCAGCGCGTCGCCGAGCAGGTTGAAGCCCAACACCGTGACGGCGATCGCGCACCCCGGCGGCACGTAGACCCACCACTCGCCGTTGAGGATGTGCTGGCGCACCTCGTTGAGCATGACCCCCCACTCGGCCACTCGCGCCTCGGGCCCGAGCCCGAGGAAGTTGAGCCCCGCCGCGCTCAGGATCGCGAAGCCCAGCCCCAGCGTCGAGAGCACGAGGATCGGCGCGAGGCAGTTGGGCAGGATGTGCCGGGCGAGGATGCGCACCGGGCGGTAGCCCAGCGCGCGGGCCGCCAGCACGAAGTCCATCTCGCGCACCTGGAGCACCGACGCCCGCACCTGGCGCGCCACGACCGGCACGTTGACCGCCCCCACCGCGACGATCACGGTGACCAGACCCCGCCCCAGCACGGCCGCGATGCCGATGGCGAGCACGATGCTGGGGAAGGCGAGCATCACGTCGACCGCCCGCATCAGGACCTGGTCGGTGCGGCCGCCGGCGTAGCCGCTCACGGCGCCCAGCGGCACGCCGACGCACAGCGCGAGGCCGACGGCGGCCAGCCCGGTCCACAGGGTGGTCCGCGCGCCGTGCAGGAGGCGCGAGAACACGTCGTAGGAGGCGCCGTCCGTCCCCAGCCAGTGGGCGGCCGAGGGGCCCGCGAGCCCCGCCTCGCGGTCGCGCTCGGTGGGCGCGTAGGGCGCCAGCGGCGCCGCGGCCGCCATCAGCACGACGAGCGCGAGCAGCCCGGCGCCGATCCAGGCGCCGCGGTCCCGGCGCAGCGAGGCCAGGGCGTCACGCATGGGGGCTCCGGGGGCGGCTCATCGGATGCGGGGGTCGATCACCCCGTACAGGACGTCGACCACGAGGTTGACGACGATGAAGGTGGCGACGAAGAGCAGCAACGAGCCGGCGAGCGCGCTGTGGTTGGTGCGCAACGCCCCCTGCACCATGTAGGAGCCGATCGCGTCCCAGCCGAACACGTGTTCGGTGAGGACGGCCCCGCTCAACAGCGCGCCCAGCTGCAGCCCCGTGATGGTGACGATGGGGATCCAGGCGTTGCGCCGGACGTGGCGCCGGATGACCCGCGCCTCCGTCAGGCCCTTGGCCCGCGCCGTGGTCACGTAGTCCTTGCCCAGTTCCTCCAGGAGGGCCGAGCGGGTCATGCGGGTGATCGCCGCGAGCGGGATCGTCGACAGCGCCAGCGCCGCCAGCGCCATGTGGTGCAGCGCCCCCAGGAAGATGCCCAGGTCGCCGCGCAGCAGGGGCTCCAGGAGCCAGAAGCGCGTCCGGTGGTAGCCGGGCGGCGCGAAGTCCGACGGGTTCCAGCCGCTGAAGGGGAAGAGCCCGAGTTCCACGCCGAGCAGCCCCATCAGCATCATGCCCAGCCAGAACACGGGCACGCTGATCCCCCCCAGCGCGAGCAACTGCCCCAGGGCGTCCAGCCAGGTGCCGGGCCGTAGCGCGGAGCGCGTGCCCAGGAAGGTCCCCAGCACGAACGCCAGGCCGAGCGCGACGAACGCGAGTTCGATCGTGGCGGGGAAGCGTTTGAGCAGTTCGGCGCGGACCTCGAGCTGGGGGTTGAGCACGTCGTGGCCGAAGTCCAGTTCCACGGCCCGCGCCAGGTAGCGCCCGTAGCGCTCGGGCAGCGAGCCCTCCAGGTTGAGCGACGAGCGGCAGGCCTCGGTGGCCTCGGGCGTCTTGTACTTGTCCTTCTCGGCGCAGGGGTCGCCCGGCAGGTGGGCGACCACCAGGAAGACCACGACCGAGGCCGCGAGCAGCAGGGGGACGGCGACCAGCAGCCGACGGACGACGAACACGAGCACGCGGGGCCCGCCTTCCGCTACTCGTAGCCGGCCTCGCGCAACAGGGCGCGGGCGCGCGCGAGGTCCCGCGGCCGGTCCTCGATGTGGGCCGCAAAGCCCGGGAAGATCGGGGGCACCGGGACCACCGCCGGCTCGGCGTAGCCCCGGTAGGCCAGGCGGATCAGGCCCTCCTTGTGCAGCGCGTGCGCGACCGCCCGGCGCACGCGGGGGTCGTCAAACGGCGCCTTCTGGGTGTTCATGGCGAGGTAGCAGAGCGTGGACTGGGGCCGGCGCGCCACGACGACGTCCGGGTGGGCCTCGAGCCGGGGGATCGTGTCCGGGCCGAGGTTGTCGATCAGGTCGGCCCCTTGCGCGTTCATGAGGCGCTCGGCGCGCACGGTGGGGTCGTCGGCCACGCGGAAGTACACGTCCTTCAGCGCCGGCGGCCGGTCCCACCAGGCGTCGTGGCGCGTCAGGTGGATCTCGCGGCCCGAGTCCCAGGCGACGAAGCGAAAGGGCCCCGTGCCCACGGGGTGCACGCGGATGCGCGGGCCGTGCTCGGCGAGCGCCTTGGGCGAGATGATGGAGCAGGTGAACAGGGCGAGTTGGGGCAGGAAGAAGGGCGGCGCCGGCTCCTTGCAGCGGAACACGACCTCGAGCGGGTGCGCCCCCGGCTCCACGCGCTCCACGAAGCCGAACAGCGCCTTCCAGTTGGACCACGACCCGTCGGGGAAGGCAAAGGGGTGGCGGGGGTCGCGCTGGCGCTCGAAGGTGGCCACGACCGCCGCCGCGTCCAGCGGCGCCCCGTCGTGGAACGTGACGCCCGCCCGGAGCTGGAAGGTCCAGGTGCGGTGGTCGGCGCTGACGGCCCAACTCGTCGCGAGCGCGGGCTCGACCTCGATCGTCCCCGGCTTGTAGCGCACCAGCGTGTCGTAGACCTGCTCGATCACCATCGAGCTCTCCCCGTCGGTCACGTCGCCTGCGTCCAGGCTCTTCGTGTCGCCGCTGCGCAGGAAGACCAGGGCCCCGTCCCGGGGGCCCTCGGCGAGCCGCAGGATCGGGTGGGTCATGTGTTCGACCTCGAAGGGCCCGTGCCCGCGGCGGTAGGCGATGCGCCGGTCGCAGAACACGAGCGGCACCAGCGGGGCGTCCTCGAAGACGCGCTCCTGCACCCGGGTGAAGAGGCGGACGCGCTCGGCCTCGTCGTGCGTGCGCCGGCTCTGGTCGAGCCACGCGTCCACCTCCGGGTTCCGGTAGAAGGAGATGTTGTTGGCGCTGCCGACGACCGCGCTGTCGGAGTGGAGCAGCGTGCGCAGGTAGTTGTCGGCGTCGGGCACATCGGGCGACCAGCCGAGCAGCGCGAGCTGGTGCTCGCCCCGCTCGCAGTGCTGGAGGTACTCGGCCCAGCGCAGCGGGCGGATCTCCACGGCGAAGCCCGCCTCCTCCAGGTCCCCCGCCACCTGCTTGGCCACCGCGGCCGGCCAGGGCAGGTAGGGCCGGCTGCTCTCGCCGTAGGAGAGCACGACCTTGAGGCGCGGCTCGGGCTCGCCGCAGGCCGGAAGGAGCAGCCCGGCGGCCAGCAGCGGGGCGAGGAGGCGGCGCGGGACGCAGCGGGGCATCGGGATCTCCAAGGGCCGGCGGGATGCTACCAGCCGTGGTGGTACGCGTCCCGCGCGAGGTCGTCGGCGCCCAGGCCCAGCGCGGCGCACAACGCGGCGAACGCGGCGGGTTCGAGGGCCAGCGCGCGCGCGCGCGCCGCCGCGCGCTCGGCCTCGGGGCGGGCGTCGAGCCACAGCCGCAGCGCGCGCGGCGCTTCGGGGGGCCGGGGCGGCGCGCCCTCGGGCCCCGGGTACAGGGCGGCGGCGAGGGCCCGGCGCAACGCCCGGCGCGCCTCGGGCCGCGCCCCGTCGAAGGCGCGGCGCAGCGCGCTCCACTGGCGGTCGCTCGCCCGCCAGGCCGCGCGCGCCTCGGGCGTGAGCCCGTCCCACCGGGCCGCGAGCGCCGCGAGCCACGCCGCCCGCTCGGCCTCCGACACCTGCTGCGGGCCGTCGAGCGCCAGCGAGGCGAAGAAGGCGCGCGCCTCCAGCGCCGCGGCGGCGCGGGCCTGGTCGAGGCCGTCCGCGCGGGTCCCCACCACGACGCGCGAGAGGCGGTCCAGGACCAGGAGGAGTTGCACGGCCGGGGCGTAACGCTCGCCGCTCGCGCGCCGCTCGAGCGCCGCGACCATGCGCCGGCCGAGGTCGGCCAGGCCGGCCGCGAGAGCCTCCGGGTCGCCCTCGAAGGCGCGCACGAAGGCGCCCACCGCGAGGTAGCCGCGCGCGGCCGCGGCCCCGCCTGCGGCGAGGTCCGCGCGCAGCGCCGCCTCGAGGTAGGGCCGCTGGGCGAGCGCGACCCGCGCCCCCAGCGCCGCCTCGATCGCCGCGCCGACGGCCCGCAGGTCGCTCCCGGTCACCGGCGCCCCGTCCGGACCCCGGGCCACGACCTCCGCGAGCGCCTCGCCGGCGTGGAAGCTCGGCTCGTAGAAGGCGGGGACCTCCGGCTCCAGCCCGGCCACGAAGGCCTCCACGAGCGCGAGCGTGGCGGCGTCGGTCCGGGGCGCCACCCCCAGCGCGAGCACCCACTGGTGCGCGCTCGCGCGCAGGAGCCGCGCGCGGCCCGCCGCGGCCCGGCCCTGCCAGGCGGTGCTCACGCGCGCCTCGGCCGCCGGGCGGCCGAGCACCGCGACCTCGCGCAGGTCGAGCAGCCCGGCGGCGGGCCCGCCGAGCCCGTGCGCCGT
>JAPKHB010000127.1 GCA_026647295.1 Planctomycetota bacterium
CCCCCCGGGCCTTGGCCGCGGCCAGCGAGAGGTTCGCGTCGGCGAGCTTGATCTTCCCGTCGGCCTGGTCCTCGTAGACGGCCTGGCCGGCGGTGATCGTGGCCCCGGCCACGCCCGTGCCCTCCACGGCGCCGGCGCCGGCCTTGACCTGGGAAGCGGTGATGACGAGGTCTGCCACGGGTCACTCCACGGGGGAAGAAGGGAGCCAGCGCGTGCGGCCCGGGCCGGGGGTCCCCTCGGCGGGGAACGCCCCCGACGTCTCCAGCAGGGATCCCGCCCCGGGTGCAGCGCGCCGGGCTCGTGTCGGGTTGGGGCTCACGCCGCCTCCGGGATGCGGTACTTGGCGAGCAGCCAGCGGGCGCCCAGGGGCACCTCGACCGGCGCCTCGCCCCGGACGACCGCCTCGGCGTTTCGCTCGTTGTGCGCGAGCAGCAGACGCACGGCCTGGCGGATCCCCTCGGGCACCGCGTCGGGCGTCCCCCCGTGGCCGCAGGTGAAGCGGACCCGGACGGCCTCCGAGCGCGGGTAGAGGGACGGCCAGGACTTCCCCGGCGCGAGCCGAACCCGCCCGGGGCGGTACTCGGGGGCGACCTCGTAGACGTCGGCCGGAAGGACCTGCTCCACGTCGTTTTCGTCGCGGTACCGGATCTCGTCGACCGTCACCAGCGGCGGGTAGGGCAGCGCCAGGTCGCCGGCCCACCAGCCGTCCAGCGCCACCTCCCACTGCTGCGTGAGCAGCGCGAGCTCGACCTCGCGCTCGGCGGCCTCCGTCGCCGCGGCGAGGTAGGCCAGGACCAGGTCGTCCAGGGCGTTGGTCGTGACCTTGAGGTGCAGCTTCGCCTCGGCGAGCGTCAAGGCCTGGGCCGCCGGCGCGACCAGGCGCGTGCGGGCCAGCGGAGGGGGGTGGACCAGCGGCGCCACGGTCAGGCCACGAGGTCCGCCGTGAGGCCGTCCCTGGCGAAGCGGGGGCCGTGGCGCACGTAGACGACCACGCCCTCGTCGGTGAGGGTGGCGAACTCGACCTGGGCCGAGACGGCGGCCGGGACCTTCCCGGCGTCCGTGCAGGCCTGGCGCACCTCCTCGGCCGTGACCTCCATCCAGACCTGGTCGCCCAGCGCGTCGGGCTGGATCCCCGTCAGGTCCTTCACCTTCACGACGACGTCGTCCCCGGAGCCGTCGGCCTTGGTGTTGGCCAGGATCCGCAGGGTGTCGATCGCGCCGGTCCCGACCGTGCGGAAGAAGCCCACGACCAGCCCCAGGAACGAGTGCAGCGGCACCCAGTCCACGTCGACCGGGTCGGCCGAGTCGGGGTCGAAGTCGTAGAGCTTCACCGCGTGGTTGGCGAGGAAGCGGTTCGTGGCCTGGACGCTGACGGCCATGGGCGTGTCTCCTTCGTGCTACGCGGCGATCGCGACGAAGGGCGAGAGGGTGTCCGCGCCCTTCTTCGGGGTGAGGGCGGCGCTCCACCACGGCGCGCCGGCGTTTCGGATCCAGAACTTGAAGACCCGCTCGTGCTCCAGGAACCGGACGTGGATCGACTCCGCGCGCTGCTCGGTCTGGTAGGTGGCCTCCAGGTACTGGGACCAGTTCCCCAGGATCAGGTCGCCCTTCGTGCCCTTGGTCTCGGCGTACTCGGTGAAGAACACCGGACGGCCGAGCAGCATGTCGGGGACATCCTCCCCTCGGGCGGGGTTGAAGAGGAAGACGTCGCCGTTGGTGCCCGAGATGTGGGCCTTGGCCAGGTCCTCGTAGGTGTCGTGGTTGGCGAGCCAGATCGCCTCGCCGTAGCGCCAGCAGCGCCGGCGGGCCTTGAGGATGTCGGCCCCGGCGATCGCGCCCGCCCCGGCCCGCGTGATCGAGACCAGGCACGGGGACTCCAGGATCCCCAGGTACTCGCCCACGCCCGAGCCGTAGAGGCGCTCGAAGAGGACGCGGGCGGCGAACTCCTCGGCGAAGCCCGCCTCGAGCAGCGCGGCGAAGGAGATCGGCGAGTCGGCGAGGATCCGCTCCGTGGCGATGGCGACCCCGAAGAGGTCGTCCACGGCCATGCGGATCTTCTCGTACTTCTGGCGGCTCGCGGCGGCGGCGACCGTCTCGGCCTTGCGCGTCACGGTGAGGCCGCCGGAGACCGTGGTGCGGTGGTCCTTGTCCACGCGGGCCGGCCATTCGACGACCGGCGAGGTCATGGGGATCGAGGTCGTGCGCCCGGCGACGGGGTCGGCCTCGGTCGGGGTCGTCATGAGCGTGGGCGAGAAGCCCACGGGCACGAGGAAGTTGCCGTGGGGGTCGGAGTACGCGCCCTGCTCGTCGGAGCCGGCGGCTGCCAGGAACTGGAGCCGGTCGTCCAGGCGCCGGGCCTTCGGGGCCTCGATCACCTTGAGCAGGAAGTCGCGGGGCGTCTTGAAGCCGCACCGGGGGTCCTCGCGCCAGCCCTCCCGGACGACCAGGGGCTCGCCCTGGGGGTCGGGGGCCTTGCGGGGCCGGGGGCGGCTGTAGCCGGCCAGGGCCTCGCCGTTTTGCCGGAGCCGGTCGGCCCGGGCCTGGTTCTCGGAGGCCTCGGCGTCCAAGGCCTCGGCGTCGGCCAGCAGGGCGTCGAAGCGGGCGGCCTCCTCCTTGGAGAGCCCGCCGTCCTTGTCGGCGAGCGCGTTGGCCTCGGCGCGCTTGGCGGCGGCCTTGCGGGTGGCTTCCTCGGCGGCGAGGGCGAACTGGGACACGGGCGTGCCTCCTCGGCGGGGAGGGCACGGCCAGGCGTGGCGCCCCCCGCGCTGGACGGGGTGAGGGCGCAGCCACGCGTCACGGCACCGGGCACGGCCTCGGTGCGGCGCAGAGCCACTCCGCGATCCCGGCCGGGGGCACGGCCCACCAGCGGTCGCGGGCGATCACTTCCTCGGGCACGGCCGCGAGGAGGTCGCTACGGGTTACGAGAGAGAGTCAATCATGGCCTGCGGGCCCGCGCAACGACAATCTGCCTACAGGCTGCGGCGCATGCGTACACAACTGCACGAATCAACCTGCGACACGGGGCAATTGACAGTGCGGGATGCCGACGCGCTTCTGAACAGAGAGCCCAGCCACCCTCGCCTCGGGTTCGGTCACGTACCGGATCGTCTGCTCGCTGAGGCCGTAGTCGTCGAGCGTCCTGTCCGGCTCGGTCTCCGACGCCCGTAGGCTGGGCCATGCGCAGCAGCAGTCCGGGCAATAGAGCAGGACGGGACCACCCGGCTCCAATGCGGTGACAAGGTACAGATCGAAGTCGACGGGACACGGACCTGCGACTAGAGCGCGGATGGGACGCGACCACGACTCCGGCCACTCGGGGATGTCCTGCACGACCCTGCCGCCGATCACCAAGCGGTAGTTCGGTCCGTACGCCTCGGTGGGATAGCGCAGTTCCCAACACTCCCCGTCCACACTGGCCCTGTAGGGGGTCCACGCATCCCCTGTCTCCGTCCACGCGATCGATCGGCGGTCCGGTGCGAGCATCAGCAGAATCCTACTTCACCCGGACACGAGCCGCGACTGGTCGCCCTGCGCCCTCAGGCAATCTGCTAGACGGCGGCGTCGAGAGACTCGCCCTCGTACCATGCAGGCACATGCCTCAGCGGCTCGTAGCGAGCTTTGCCCTTGCCGCCCGCGCTCGCAGCGGCGCCGTGATCCGCTCGACGGTCGCGTCCAGAGCCTCGACCCGGTCCACGAGCCCGAGGCCCTTCGCCTCCCCCGCCAGCCAGACGGCCCCGGTCCACACCGCCGAGGCCTCCTTCGCCCCAAGGCCCCGCCCCTCACGGACGGCCGCCCGGAAGAAGCCGTCGAACCCCTCAACCAGCCGCCGGGCCTCGGCCAGGTCCTCCTCCGTGACCGGGGTCCCGGGGGCGGCGGCCCCCTTCCGGTCCCCCGTCGAAACGACGTGGACCTGGACCCCCTCCATCTCGGCGGCCCGGGAGAGGTCGTAGAGCACCGTGAACGTGCCCAGGCTCCCCACCATGGCCATGGCGTTGGCGGCCACCGTCCGGGCCTGGGAGGCCACCCAGTAGGCCGCCGAGGCCCCGGCGTCCTCGATGTAGGCGTGGACCGGCTTCTGCTTGTCCACCGCGGCGACGTCGTCGGCCAGTTCCTTCGTCCCGGCCACGTGCCCGCCGGGGGAGTCGATGTGCAGCAGGATCGCCCCCACGCGCTCGTCCGCCGCCATGGCCCGGAGCTGGCGGCGGGCGTCCACCGTGCTGTAGCCCCCGTACTTGGACCGCGCCTTCATGGACGGGCCGTGAAGCGGCAGCACCCCCACCCCCTCCGAGGTCACGAAGTAGGAGAGCGGGGGGGGCGCCGCCCCGTCCAGGTCCGTGGGGACCGGGACGCCCGGGAGCGCGGGGCCCCCTCCCGCCCGGGGCCGCCAGAGCCCCGAGCGGATTGCCGCCAGAGACTCCTGGAGGTAGGCGGGGAGGATCGCCCAGACCCCGAGGTGGGCCTCAAAGCAGGCGGGCGTCGCGTCAGGCAGCATGGGAGGTCTCCTTCGGGGCGGGGACGACGAGCGCGGCGAGGACGGCCTCGGCGAGCGCCCGCGCCCGCTCCTCCTCGCCTTGGCGCACGGCCGAGGGGTCCACGGCCGTCCAGGCGACGGCGACGGCCTCGAGGTCGGCCGGGCGGACCCGGGCGGCGGGGTGCCGGGCGGCGATCGCGTCCAGCGCCAGGGCGGCGGGCCCGAAGGCCTCGACCACCTTCTCGCGCAGCGTCGCGTAGAACTCCCGCGCCCACCGGTTGAGCGCGGCGGGGTTCTGGCCGTTTCGCCGGAGCGCCGCCTCGAGCTCGTGGGCTTCCTTGCGGGCCAGCCGCGTCGCCGTGTGAAGCAGCAGGGGCCGGAGCGCCTCGGCCTCGGCCCGCACGGCCCGCCACGCCGCCTCGGCGTCCTCCTCGGGCGCGGGGCGCGGGGGCCGGCCCTCGGGCCGGGGCTTCGCCCCGGCGTCCTCAAGGCGCGTCATCTGCGCCTGGACCAGGTACTCGTCCGCGGCCGGGTCCTCGATCGGGTTCAGGTCCTCCAGGTCCCGGATGTCGTTCTGCGAGAGCCAGCCGTCCCGGTACCCGGCGCCGTAGTAGGCGATCCGCGTCGACACGTCGCCCCGCATGAGGCCCTGGAGCACGAACTTCACGAACAGGCCCTGGGCGACCTCGTCCTCCGTGAGCAGCTTGGCGGCGATCTCCTCCTCCCAGGTCTGGACCTGGGGCGTGAGGAAGTCCACGACGTAGTCGGTGTTCAGCGCGTCGAGCGAGGACCACCCCTGCGCGCGCTTGAAGTACTGGATCTTGGCCAGCTGCATGCGGAACCAGCGCGCGACCTCCTCGACGCCGAACTCCCGCTGCTCCAAGAACTGCGCCTCCTCGGGCGGAATCCCGAGGTCCTTCACGTCCACCTCGACGTCCACGATCGGCATGCGCCGGGAGCCGACGGGGTTCCGCTCCCGGTCGCCTTCGATCCTCTTCCTGAGCGCCTCTCGCGCGTCGGCGTTCAGCGTCTGCTTCGTGAACGCCACGAGCCTCTTCGCGAGCCCCTCGCCGAAGAACGCCGCCGCGTGGCGCTGGGCCGCGAGCCCAAGGCCCAGCGTCTCCGAGGCGAGCCGGACCACCGAGTAGCCCTCGACGCCCGAGCCCAGGCCCCGCAGATGAAACACGTCCCGGGGCTCGAAGGGCTGTTCACGCCCGCCCTCGCCCCGGACCCAGTACACGAGCGTGCGGCCGTCGGGCTTGAGCTCCGGCCGAACGCGCTTGGGGTGGACGGGCCACAGTTCCACCGGCGCCCCCAGGCCGTCGCGCACGATCTCCGCGTAGCCGTTCCCCCACCCCATGCGCCGGTGCTGCAGGACCTGGGCGAACACGCCCCAGGACATGATCGGGTTGGGACGCTTGAGGACCCGGGCGAGCGGGTGGTCCTGGAGCAGGTCGCTCCCGCGCCGCTCGCCCCGCTGCCGGCGCACCTGGCGCGGGAGCTTGGCCACGTCCTCGGCGCCGTTTCGAAGGCAGGCGTAGTAGGCCGAGAGCCCGAGCGCGGAGTCGGGCGTCACGTGCTCGCCGCTGGCCGTCTTGCGCCCCAGCGCCCAGTCCACGAGCCAAAGGGCCGGGCTCTGAAGGTCCGTGGTCCCGGCGTGGGTCACGCTCGCCCGGGCGCCGCCGGGCACGAGCGAGCGTAGGAGGCGGCCGAGCCCGATCACGCGAGCACCCCCTCGCCCGAAAGGAGCGCCTCCTCGATGCTCGGGCCCGCGGGCGGGAGCGCGAGCGCCACGCCCAGCGCCATGATCAGCGCCGTCATGCCGTCGATCTTCTCGCGGCTCTTCTTCTTGGACGGCTTCCAGTTGTCCGCCGCGTCCTTCTCCCACATGAGGTTGCTCGCCATCCAGGTGAGCACCGGGTGACCCCCGTGGCAGAGCGCACCGGAGCGCACGAGGACGTCCAGGCGCTTGGAGGGCGCGTTCATCGAGACGTAGCCCTGGCCAAAGAGCAGGACCTCGATCCCCGCGTCCTGAAGGTGGTTGACCACCTGGGCCGCCCCGAAGCGGTCAAAGGCCAGGCAGCGCACGCGATAGCGCTTCGCCAGATCGATCACGGTCTTCTCGACGTGGTCGTAGTCGGTCGCGTTGCCCTCGGTCAGGTGGAGGAACCCGTCCCGGGCCCACGCCGTGTAGGGAACGCGGTGGCGTCGCTCCCGCGCGACCGCCCCCTCCTTGGGGCACCAGAAGAAGGGCAGCACGGCGTGGTGCTCGCCGGGAAACACCAGCACCAAGGCGGTCAAGTCCTCCGTGCTCGCCAGATCCAGCCCCGCGTAGCACTCCTTCCCCTCGAGCTCGGCCGCAAGGGCGTGGAAGTCCTTCTCGCCCCGGCAGGCGTTCCACTGCCGCATGTCCAGCGCCGCGACGTCGGCGTTGGTGCGGATGTTGAGGTGCAGCCGCAGGAAGGTGTTGAGATACGCGGGCGACTCCTTCGCCCGCGCGCACTCCCGCTCCAGGTACTCCTCCTTCACCGAGACGCCGAGGTTGGGGTTGGCCTTCTTCCACGTCTCGGGGTCGGTCCAGTCGTCCGTCGGCGATGCTTCGTACACCACGGGCAGGAACGAGGGGTCCTCGATCACCCGCTCCCTCACCTTGCGGGCGTATTCGTACTTCTCGTTGCAGATCGAGATGCGCTCGTAGTCCGCCGTGGTGATGTGAACGGTCAGGGGCTGGCGGCGCGACCCCGTACCGGTCTGGAGCACGTCCACCAGGTCGCGCGTGGGGTGCGCGTGCAGTTCGTCGATCACGGCCCCATGCACGGAGAGGCCGTGCTTGGTCTGGGCGTCGGCCGTCAAGGCCCGGAAGATCGAGCCCGTCTCCGGCACCTCGATCGACTTGAAGGTGCGGTAGACTCGGCAGCGCGAGAGGAGGTCCGGCTGCTGGGCGATCATCAGGGTCGCGCTGCGGAAGATCAGGGCCGCCTGGGACTGTTCGGCCGCGGCCGAGTACACCTGCGCCCCGGGCTCCCCGTCGCACAGCAGGAGATAGAGCGCGATCCCGGCGCAGATCGCCGTCTTACCGTTCTTCCGGGCGACGAAGACGAACCCCTCCCGGTAGCGGCGGAATCCGCTCCTGGCGTCCACCCACCCGAACAGGTTCCCCACGATCGCGGCCTGCCAGGGTTCGAGGTCAAACGGCTCCCCCGCCAGCTCGCCCTCCACGAACACGAGCATGTCGTGGAAGAAGGCGATCGCGCGGCGCGCAAGGCCGACGTCGAAGCGGTGGCCGGGCCCGGCCGTGGCCCAGGGGTCGTAGTCCGGGACCAGCGTCCGGCAGATCCGCTCCAGCGCCGCGTCGGGCCAGGTTGCGATCACGGCGCTCGCGGAGGCCTCGGACGCGGGCGGCGGCGGCTTCTTGCGGCGACGGCTCATCCGGCGCCCTTTCCGGCCCGGAAGTAGTCGTAGACGGGAGCCTCCGGCTTCGGCGTCTGGGCCGCGAAGTGCGCGCGCGCCGCGGGCGTAAGGCCGAACTCCTTCTCCAGGCGAAGGAGCAGCATCGCGAGCGTCTCCTGGCGCTTGGCCTGCGGGTAGGGCTTGATCCCCACCACCGGGCCCTCCTCGCCCTCGCGGCGGGGCTTGCCGCGCACCACGTAGGCCTCGCCGTGCTGGGTCACGAACGCCGAGACGCGCCGGTACTGGACGAGCAGGTCCGCATACCGCGCGATCGCCTCCTCGTCCGTGCGCGTGCCGACCTCCATGGCCCACAGGCGCCGTACCACGACCGCGAACACCTTCCGGGCGTCCTCGGAGAGCCAGTCGGGGCACCGGGGCCGCGCACGCCGGGGCGCGGGCTCGCCGGCCCGCGTCTTCGCGCGCCACGAGCCGCGCAGTTCGAGGATCCGCGTCGGCGTCCGGGAGGGTCCGCGCTTGCCCACGCTACGCCCCCCCACCGCTTTCGTCGACGGGCTCGAGCGCCCCCGGCCCCGGGTCCTTGCCCGCGGCCCGCGCCCACGCGGTCCAGCGCCGCCGGATCACGTCGCAGAACACGGACTCGATCTCGACCGTCCGGCACACGCGCCCCAGCGTCGCGGCGGCGATCAGCTGCGAGCCCGAGCCGCCAAAGGGCTCGTAGCAAAGGTCCCCGGGCTCGGTGTGCTTGAGCATGGGGATCCGCCAGACGCCCAGGGGCTTGGCCGTGGGGTGCGAGGGGCAGTCCACGTTCTTCGCCGCCGTTCCGTCCGGACCCCAGCCCAGCGCCCAGACGGAGGACTCGTTGCCCTGCCCGAGCTTGCGCGGCATGTGCGGACGCACCCAGCCCACGGCGCAGGGCTCGTGCTGGTAGTGGTAGAGCGTCCCGCCCATGACGAATGCCGGCTTCACCCACATGACCGTCATGTGCCAGTAGACGCCGAGCTCGGCCCACGCGGCCGCGAGGTAGTCGGCCCGGGCGTCGGCGTGGAAGCAGTACCAGGCGGCGTCCTTGCGCAGGTGGGGCAGGGCCGCCCGGGCGTAGCCCAGGTGGAAGGCCACGCCGTCGCCGTCCTTCGCCCCCTCGTGATAGATCGCACCCCAGTCCTTGCCGCGCCGGTGGCCCGAGCGGGCAGGGGGAGCCTTGGGATCAAGCGCCTCGGGGTCGGGCGTAAGGGCGCTCCAGTCCTTTCGGACCCCCGGCGCGGTCCCGACGCCGCCCCGGTAGCCGATCAGGTAGGGCGGGTCGGTGGCGAAGAGCGCGGCCTTGGCGCCGTCCTCGAAGAGCCGGGCGACCTGGGCCGGGTCGGTGCTGTCGCCGCAGAGCAGGAGGTGGGGCCCGAGGCGGTAGAGCTCGCCCGGGACGCTGTGGACCTCCTCGGGCCGCGCCGCGACCGTGATGGGCTGGTCCTTCCCCCAGCCCGAGCGCTCCCGGCGGTTCATCTCGCGGGCGATGGCGTCCAGGTCCTTCGCCGTGAGGTGAATGTCCTCCAGGCTCCCGCCGGCGGCCTCGACGCTGGCGACCGCGGCGCGCAGCGCCGCCACGTCCCAGGCCGCCAGCTCGGCCGTGCGGTTGTCCGCCAACGCGTAGGCCTGGGCCTCGGCCGGCGACAGGTCGGCGGCGTCCACGACCGCGATCCGGGTCCAGCCCAGGGCCAGCGCCGCCCGGAGCGTGCCGTTGCCGGCCAC
>JAPKHB010000128.1 GCA_026647295.1 Planctomycetota bacterium
GCTAGGTTGCGGCCCATGGCGAGTCCCGTGAACGCGAAGCTCCGCGCCCTGCCCGCGGTCGAAAAGCTGCTCGGCGAGCCCGCGCTCGCCGGCGCGCTGGCTGCGCTGCCGCGCCCGCTGGTGGTCGCGGCCGTGCGCGAGGAACTGGCCGCGGCGCGAGCGCGTCTGAAGCGCGATCGCGAGGCGCCGCCCGAGCCGGCGGCGGGGCCGCCGCCGCCGGCCGCCCCCGGGGCGCCCCCGGCCCGCGGGAGTGCGTCGTGAGCCGCGCCCGACCGCCGCTCCTGCTCGGCATCCGCCTCCTGCGCATGCTCTGGCGCGTGCTGCTGCCGGCGGCGATCGCGGCCCAGTTGCTGCTGGGGCCCTGGCTGCTCGGGGCCGAGCCCGCCCTCGCCGCCCAGGCCGCCCGGATCGCGCTCTTCCTGGGCGTCGCGGCCGTCGCCAACGCCCTGGTGCAGGAACTGCTCTCGCCCAAGCGCAGCCAGATGCGCTGGATCCCCGTGCCCGACCACCGCGCCGAACGCCTGGCGGCCATCTCCAAGTCCCTGATCTACGTGCTCTTCGTCACCGAGAGCCTGATCTACCTCGTTCGGGCCAACCAGTGGAGCGAGGCGGTGGCGAGCCTGCTCGCCTTGCTGCGCAACCTGGGCCTCGTAGCGCTCGGGGCGGCCGCCCTCCAGCGCAGCGGCCTGTTGCGGCGGCTGCGGTCCAAGGGCACGGAGCGCCTCTCGGGGCTCCTGCGCGCGCTGGTCGTGCGGGTGGGCTTCCCGCTCCTGGTGGCCGCGGCGCTGGCCTGGACCGTGGCCCAGGCCCTGGGCTACCAGCGTCTCGCGGCCTTCCTGGCCGCCCACGCCGGGTGGACCTTCCTCGCGGTGGCGGCCGTGGCCCTGGTGCATCGCTGGCTGGTGAGCCGGGTGCGCTCGCTCGTGCACTTCATGCAGGCCGAGGGCGGCGCGGAGGACGCGGAGCCCCGACCGGCCCTGATCGGCCTGGAGACCGTCGCCCGCGGCGTCCTCAAGGTGGCGGCGCTGGCGGGGGGGCTGCTCGCCGTGCTCGGCGTGTGGGGCGTCGGCGCGGCCGAGTTCGTCGCGGCCCTGGACACGCCCATCCTCGGCGCGGGCGGGCTGCGCTGGGGCGGCGTGCTCGAGGGCGTGCTGCACGTCGGCGTCGTGCTGCTGGTGGGCTGGCTGCTCAAGACCGTGCTCGTCTTCTTCCTGTTCCCCGGCTCGCGCCTGGACATGGGCGCCCGCTACGCGGTCCTCACGCTGCTGCGCTACGTCGTCTACCTGCTGGCCGTCCTGATCGGGCTCAACGCGCTCGGCGTGGACGGCTCGGCGCTGGCCGTCTTCGCCGGGGCGGCCACCGTCGGCCTGGCCTTCGGGCTGCAGGACATCTTCGCCAACTTCTTCAGCGGCCTCATCATGCTCGTCGAGCGCCCCTTGCGCGTGGGCGACCTCGTGGACATCAACGGGGCCGTCGGCACGGTCGAGGCCATCCGCCTGCGGGGCACCACCCTGCGCACGATCGACCAGACGGTGATCACGATCCCCAACCGGCAGATCATCGGCGAGCGCCTGACCAACCTCACCTACGGCCTGCAGCACGTGCGCGTCGTGGTCGAGGTCGGCGTGGCCTACGACAGCGATCCGCACCAGGTGGCGCGCGTGCTCGAAGAGGTCGTGCGCAACGACCCGCGATTCCTGACGGACCCCCGGCCCGTCGTGCGGCTGATGAACTTCGGCGCCTCCTCGCTCGATTTCCTGCTGATGGCCTTCACGCGCCAGGTCGGCGACCGCTTCCAGATCCAGGCCGAACTGCGCATCGCCGTGCTGGAGGCCTTCCGCCGGCACGGCATCGAGATCCCCTTCCCGCAGCAGGATGTCTACGTCCGCCGACTCCCCCCCCCGGCCGGGGCGTGACCCGGCGGCGCCGGCCGCGCCCGGTCGCGGTAGGCGGCGAGCACGCGCGGGAGCGACTCCGTGAGCGGCGGCAGGCCCACGCCGTGCGCGCGGGCCTTGGCGGTGGAGAGCACGCAGTGGGAGCGCCCGGCGCGGGTGCGCGCGGCCAACGCCTCGGGCGGGATGACCCGGAAGCGGTGGCCGGAGTCCGCCAGGCGGCGCCACAGGTGGAGGACCTCGTCGTGGTACTCCACCCCCTCGTTCACCAGGTGGAACACGCCCGTGGCCTCGCGCTCGATGAGCACGCGTGCGGGCGCCCAGAAGTCGTCCAGCACGGTGATCGAGTTGGCCACGCGCACGACCTCCTCGAACCCGAGCAGCTTGGTCAGCAGGTTGCGGGGGTGGGGCTCGGAGGCCAGCGGCATGCGCAGCCGAAGTTGCAGCGCCCCGAGGTCGGCCAGCGGCGCCTCGGCCGCCGCCTTCGTGCGCGAGTACAGGCTGCCGGCGTAGTTCGGGGGGTCGTCCTCCGCGAACCCCCGCCCGGCGTTGTCGCCCTGGTAGAGGCATCCGCTGCCCAGGTGCGTGAAGTGGATCCCGCGCTCCCGGCACGCGGCCGCGAGCAGGATCGGGCCGGCCACGTTGCTGCGCCAGGTCCCGGCGGGGTCGTCCTCCAGCGCGTCCACGTTGGGGTGCCCCGTGCGGCCCGCGGCGTTGACCACCCGCCGGGGGCGGTGCTCGTCGAGCGCGCGGGCGACGGCCGCCGCGTCGGCGATGTCGGCCCGGGCCAGCACCGCGCCGGGCCAGCGGGCGACCAGCCCGCGGCCGAGCCAGCCGGCGCCGAAGACGAGGAGGGGGGGGGCGTCGGCCATCGCCCCGGGGAGCCTACCCGGAGGCGGTCGGCCGGGCGGCGGCGGGCCCGGGCGCCGGCGCCGGCCGCCGGGCGAAGCGCTCCGGGCCAAAGCGCGCGGGGTGTTCGGCCACGTGGCGCTGCGCGCGCATCCACGGATCGGGCTCGCCGGCGTCGAACCACCGCGCGACCGGGTGCCACACGAGCCGGCGCTCCCGGGCGTAGGCGTCGTTGACCTCGCTGATCTCGTACTCCCCGCGGGCCGAGGGGCGGAGCCCCGCGAGCCGGCCGAACACGTCGGGCGGGTAGAGGTAGAGGCCCGTCACGGCGAGGCGCGAGGCCGGGTGCCTTGGCTTTTCGTGGATGGCGACCACGCGCCCGCCCTCCACCGTGGCCACGCCGTAGGCGCGGGGGTCGTCCACCTCGGCGAGGAAGACCCCGGCGGGGGCCTCGGGCGCGGCGGCCACGCGCGCGGCCGCCGCGCCGAGCGAGTCGTCGTCGAAGAGGTTGTCGCCGAGGATCACGGCCACGCGCCGGCCGGCGGCGAAGGGCTCCGCCAGGCGCAGGGCGTCGGCGATGCCGGCGGCGCGGTCCTGGACGCGGTAGGTGAGGTCCACGCCCTCGCCGTAGCGCCGGCCCGAGCCGAGCAGTTCGACGATCTGCCCCATGTGGCGCTGGGCGGTCACCACCAGGATCTCCGTGAGCCCAAGGCCCAGGAGCGTCCCGAGGGCGTACTCGATCATCGGGCGCAGGTGGACGGGGATGAGGTGCTTGTTCAGGTGCTCGGTGAGGGGGCGCATGCGCGAGCCGCTCCCGCCCGCGAGCAGCACGCCGGCGGTCGGCACGGGGTGGGTCGGGTCGGACATGCGCCGTTCAGTTCCCCGACGGCGTGACCGCGGGGGGCTGGATGGGCTTGGCCGGGCGCGTGGCGCGCGCGAGGAAGAGGACGGCCCAGGCCGTGTCCAGGGCGTCGTTGGCCTCGTACTCCGAGGTGCCCAGGAATCCCGTGTGCCAACTGCCGTCGCCGCGCTGCGCCCCGACGAGGTAGCGCGCGCCCTCGAGGTACCAGTCGTGGTCGCCCAGCAGGTCGCGCCCGCCGAGCACGGCGGCGCGCTCGAGCCCGTACAGGTAGTAGTAGTGCCAGGGCGGGGCGGCCCGGCCCGGGTTGCGCGTCACGCTGAAGTGGAGGTCGAGCCAGGAGAAGCCGTCCTGGATGGCCCGGGTCACCTGGTTCTCCAGCGTGCGCGTGTACGGGGGGAAGCGCTTGGGGTCGAGCAGGGCCGTGTGGCAGATGGCCAGGATGGCGATCCCGGCGGTCGTCATGCTGCCGGTGGCCACGTTGGAGTCTTCCGTGTAGCCCCAGCCGCGGGCCCGGTCGCCCCCGTCGATCTTGTAGACGGGCCCCTTGCCGTCGGGCGAGCGCAGGGTGCGCAGGACCTTCTCGCCCTCCTTCTCCTGCAGCGCGAGCGCCCGCTCGAGCGTCCGCATCCACACCATCGGCGGGATCGGGACGCCGCACTCGCGCGCCGCGCGCAGGCCGAGCAGGGCGTATTGGGTGTTGGAGAAGTCCTCGCGGTTCTGCGGGTAGCCCCAACCGCCGGCCGCCTGCTGCTGGCGGGCCAGCCACTGGGCCATGTCCCGGACCCAGGCGAAGGCGTCTTCGGGCAGGGCGCAGGGCCCCCGGCCGCCCTTGCCCTTGGCGGGCTTGGCGTAGCGCTCCTTCCCCCCGCCCCGCTGCTCCTTGCCGCGCGGGCGGTAGTACTCGGTCACGAACATGAGCAGCGTGCCCGTGTCGTAGGTCGTGCGCGCGCCGGACTGGCCGCGCACGAGGTCCTTGGACTTGCAGTAGGCGAGCGCCTTGTCCACCGCGGCCGACCCCGGCTCGTCGCCGGCCGCGAGCAGCGCGAGGCCCGCCAGCGCCGTGGTCCCGATCTCGTAGTGCAGGTTCCCCTGGTGGGAAACGGCCCCGATCAGGCCGCTGTCCTTCTGGCGCGCGCGCAGCCACGCCGCGCCCTTGTCGATGGCCTCGTCGATCTGCTTCTGGAGGGCTGCGTCGGGGACGCCCGGCTCGGGCGGGGCCTCGTCGGCGCGGGCCCGACCCGGGGCGAAGGAAAGGGCCACGAGCAGCGCGAGCAACAGCGGGAAGCGGGGCGTCGGATCCATCCGGCCAGGGTACCCCAATCCGGTCGAACCGGGCGGCGCCCCGCCCGCTTGCGCGGGGGACGGGGCGAAGGTCCCTGCGCGCGGACGCGGGCCCTTGAGGGGGTGGTGGGGGCGCGGACGCCCGGCCCCCCGGTGGCCAGGGCGTGGCGCCTTCCCCGGGGCCGGCCTCGCGGTAGGCTCGGGGCCATGCGCGTGCTCGTCGCCGGTCTCCTGCTCGCCGCCCTGGGGGCCGCTCCGCGGGCCGCGGCCGAGGACTTCTCGAGCACCCGGCGTGAGTTCGACCGCTACCGCCGCTCGGAGTCCTGGCAGGAGCGCGCCCAGGGCTACGACCTGCTCGCGGCCTGGGACGGGGCCGAGGCGGTGGACGAGATCCTCAAGGCCCTCGCCAGCGAGTCCCACGCCGCCGTCGTGCGCCACGGGATCCGCACGCTGGCCGGCTTCGGCACCGACGAGGCGAGCCGGGCCCTGGGCGACGCCGTGCGCAAGACGCGGGGCGACCCCCAACTCCACGCCCTGCTGGCGCTCGAGCATCACCGCGGCCCGGGGGCGACCGATGCGCTCGCCGAGGCCCTGGCTTCGAAGGACAGCGCCGTGGTCGCCCAGGCGGCCATCGCGCTCGGCGCCAAGCAGGCCCGGTCAGCCATCCCCGATCTCCTCGCGCTGCTCGCCCACAAGGAGTGGCAGGTGCGGGCCGCGGCGGCCCGGGGCCTACGGCTCATGGCCGGTCCGGTGCCCGGGCCCGCGCCGCCGGGCAAGACCCCGGAGCCCTTCCTGCCCGCCTGGCTCGCCCCCGACCAGGTGGCCCCCGGCCTGATCGCCGCCCTGGAGCAGAGCGACGGGGCCGACCGACGCGACCTGGTGGCCGCGCTGGAGCGGCTCTCGGGCAAGGCGCTGGGCTACGACCCGCCCGCCTGGCGCGCCTGGCTCGCCGCCACCCCCGACGACCGGATCCCCCGCAAGCCCCGGCCCGTGCCCCACTTCTTCGGCATCCCCATCTACGGGCAGCGCGTCGTGGTCGTCCTGGTGAACAACGTCCAGCTCGACAAGCCGCACCCGTACTCGCCCGAGCGCCTCAAGGAGGTGTGCGAGGTGCCGGGAGCCCGCGCGGTGACCTGGATCAAGATCCGCACCCTCAAGCAGTTCGTGCAGGAGCACGTCGCGCGGTTCCTGGCCGACTTCGCCGACGCCGGGGGGAAGGTGGAGATCATCACCACCGGCCCCCGGATCGCGAGCGCCTTCGGCAAGTTGCGGGCCGCGGCCGCGAGCCGCAAGGTGATGACGGACCTGATCGAAGGGCTGCCGCTGGCGGCCGCCAACGACACCTACGGAGCGCTGGTGGCCGCACTGGACGTGTCCGGGAGCAAGGACAGCGTGGCCTGGCTCAAGGGGCCCGACGAGGTGCTCTACGTGAGTTGCGCGCCGCCCTGGCTCGCGGAGGTGACGGACCCGGACGAGGCCGGCTGGGGGATCGGGCTGAAGGCCCGCCGGCGGCTGGTCCCGGTCCACACCGTCGGGGTGGGCCCGCACCCGGGCCCCATGATGCAGCACATGAGCGAGTGGAGCGGCGGCGTGTACCTGACCCTGGAGCGCTGATCCGGCCGGGGGGGCGGCGGGCCCGGGGCGCGGGCCGCCGCCGGGCCCCTAGGGGCCCGCGCGGGAGCCGGGCCGGGGGGACCGTCCGGGGGGGCCCGGGGCCCGCGCGGGCGCGTCCGGGAAGGGCGGGGGTCGTGGTACATTCAAGGACCCGCGCCCGGAGGATCTTCGATGCACCGCGCCGCCCTCACCCTGGCCCTTTCGGCCCTCCTCGTGCTGCCCGTCGCGGCCCGGGCGGAGGACCCGGCCCCGGCCCCCGGGGCCGACGCGCCCAAGGCGGAGGCCAAGCCCGAGCCGCGCCTGGCCACCGCCGAGGAACTCGCCCCCGTGCTCGAGCAGTGGGCCGAGGACTGCAAGGAGGCGCGCCGGCTCAAGGACGACGAGCGGACCATGCAGTACGACCTGGCGATGGACCGCCTGACCGCGATCCAGCACCCGAAGGTCGTGGCGGAGTTGGCGTCGCTGACGCGCCACCCCAACGAGTACGTGCGCCTGCTGGCGGTGATGTACCTCGGCCGGCAGACGCTGATGCCCTCGCTGGTCGGCGAGCCGGTGGCGGACTTCATGCGCCGGCACAAGCGCGACGACGTCGCGCTCATGTCCGGCCTCGAGACCCTCGGAACGGTCGGTTACCTCGGCGCGCGCTCCCAGGTCGCCGAGTGCCTCGCGCACCGTGAGTTCGTGGTCAAGAAGTACGCCATGGAGTGCGTCGGCCTGCTGCGCGACATGCGCCTGCTGGAGGTGATGCTCAAGCAGGTGGGCGTGGACGCGAAGGCGGCCCTGGACGGGGGCTCCGGCTCCGAGAAGCAGGGCCAGGGCGGCAAGGAGACCGAGGGCGAGGCCGTGTCCTGGGAAGGGGTCGACGTGACCTACGACACCGGGACGGCCGGCGACCACGACCAGCAGATGGCCGAGAAGATCGGCAAGGCGCAGCAGGCCAAGAACGAGGCCGAGGCGCGTGCCAAGGCCGGCGCGGCCGGCGGGGGCGACGCCGGTCCCGCCGGCGGCGGCGGGGGCGGCGGCTCCGGCAGCGCGCCCCGCGGCGGCTCGGCCCGCAGCCAGGAGGAGTTGATCCCCGCCGTGCTCCGCGCGCTCAAGCGCCTCACCGGCGAGGAGTTCTCCGGGCCGCGCGACGTGAAGAAGTGGCTCGCGGCCAACCGCGACCTCGTCGCCGAGAAGCGCAAGCAGCTCGACGAACTCGAGAAGCAGCAGAGCGCCGAGAAGAAGCACTTCAAGTAGGCCGTCCGCCCGCCCGCGGTCGGGCTAGCGGACCGCACGCAGCACGGCGGCCATGCGTCGGGCGATGAGTCCGGCCTCTTCCGGCGTGGTGCAGGCGGGGGGCATGGCGTACAGCACCCCGCCCAGGGGCCGCAGCAGCACGTCCGGGGCGTGGGTGCGCGCGGCCTCCCCGAGGCGTCCGGCGCCGGGCCCCGCGTAGCCGCCGCCGGTGGGACCTTCGGCGGCGACGATGCCCCCGAAGCGCCGGAGGCGCACCCCCGCGGGGAGGTCCTCGGCGCCCAGGCCCGCCTCGATCCGGGCGCCGATGGCGTCCAGACGTTCGGGCGTGCGCTCGCGTTCCAGCAGGTCGAGCGACGCCAGGGCCACGGCGCAGGCGCTGGGGTTGGCGGTGTAGGTATGGCCGTGGAAGAGCATGCGCCCGCGCTCCGGGGCGAGGAAGGCCTCGTACAGCGGGCCGCTGGCGAGCGTCGCGGCCAGGGGCAGCATCCCGCCCGTGAGCGCCTTGGACAGGCAGAGCAGGTCGGGCGCAACCCCGGAGTGCTCGAGGGCGAAGGTCCGGCCCGTGCGCCCGAAGCCCGTGAGGACCTCGTCGGCGATGAGCAGCGCCCCGGTCTCGTCGGCGGCCCGGCGCGCGGCGCGCACCACGGCGGGCGGGACCGCGCGCATGCCGGCGGCGCCCTGCACGGCCGGCTCCACGATGATCGCCGCCAGCCGCCCGCCCAGGCGCCGGGCCGCGGCCCCGAGGGCGTCGGCGTCCACCGGCGCGCGTTCGACGGCGAAGAGCAGGCCGTCCAGGTCACGGTGGAAGGGCTCGGGGTCGCCCACGGCCATCGCGCCGAAGGTGTCGCCGTGGTACCCGCCCTCGAGCGCGAGGAAGGCCCGGCGGTCCGGCGCGCCGCGGCGGCGGAAGGAGGCCACCGCGATCTTGAGGGCCACCTCGACCGCCGTCGAGCCGTCGTCGGAGTAGAAGCAGCGCTCCAGGCCCCCCGGGGCCATCCCGACGAGGCGCGCGGCCAGCCGCGCCGCGGGCTCGTGGGCGCAGCCGGCGTAGAGCACGTGGTCCAGGGCCCGGGCCTGCGCCGCGAGCGCCTCCACCAGTTCCGGGCGGCCGTGCCCGTGCAGGCAGCACCACCAGGAGGAGATCGCGTCCAGCAGCCGGCGCCCGTCGGCCAGCGTGAGCCAGGCGCCCTCGGCCGCGACCACGGGCAAGGGGCGCGGATCGGTCGCGTGCTGGGTGTAGGGGTGCCAGGCGTGGCGCTCGTCCAGCGCGAGCCAGGCGGGGGCCTGCGGGTCGCTCACGCGAGCACGCCGTCCAGCCAGGCCGGTCCGCTCCAGGCGTCCAGCGCCGCCGGCGTGAGCGGATCGAGCGGCGGGATGCGCCCGAGGTCAAGGCCCGGCGCCCAGGCGGCCAGCGTGGCCTCGTTGGCCGGATGCCCGGCGCCCACCAGCAGCAGGCCGCGCACGGGGATCGCCCGGGCCGCGAGCGCCTCCAGGGTGAGGCGGGTGTGGTTCAGCGTGCCCAGCCCGCTGCGGGCCACCAGCAGCGCCGCAAGCCCCGTGCGCCGCACCAGGTCCGCCTGGTCCTCCGTGCTGGACAGGGGCACCAGCAGGCCGCCGGCGCCCTCGATCAGCCAGGGGCGGCCCGGGGTCGTCTCCATCCGGGCCCGGATCCCCGCCGCGAGTTCCTCTGCGCGCACGCTCGTAGGCCGCGATCTCCAGCGGGTGCGTGGCCGGCAGGGTGTAGCCGCCGACGACGCCGCCCGCGCAGGCGCCGCGCGCGATGGAGCCCAGCGGGTCGCGGGCGACCAGCTTGTCGGCGAGGATCGCGCCGTCCAGGCCCACGAGGCCCCCGGCGTCCGTG
>JAPKHB010000129.1 GCA_026647295.1 Planctomycetota bacterium
ACGCCCGGCGTTGATCTCCGAGATCGCGTCAGCCGCTCCGGCAAGCGCAATATTGCAGCCGGCTCGCGAAGGGAGTAGTACCGGTGCCGACCCCGGATGGTATCTGCCGGGGCCCTCGGGCATCGCTCCACTCCTGCCAGGGAGCGGTTCCAAACCTGGAGGCGGCACAGGCCCCGTAACACCACCGCCGGTGCAACCACCGGACGTGATCATAGATCCGGAAAATCCTCCGGATAAACCGGCGCCCGGCGGGCCGGATCCGGGAGGAGAGCCACAAGCTCCTCTTCCCTTTATTCCGCTGCCACCGCGCCCGCCGGTGCCACCACCCTTTGTAGTGCCGCCCAACGTGATTATTCCGCCGCAAATCGTCATTCCTCCCGTTGAGCCGGAGATACCCTTTGTACCGCCCGATGGACTCGAGCCTCCCGAACCTCCCGGTCCGCCCGAACCGCCTGGCCCCCCTGTGCCTCCGGGGCCGCCCGAGCCGCCCGGCCCTCCTGTGCCTCCGGGGCCGCCCGAGATATCGGAGACGCCGGAACCGGCTACGCTGCTCACTATCCCCGCAGGGCTGGGTCTGCTGTTTCTCCGGATGCGCCACTTGAGAAAGAAGACCGGGCAAAGAAACTACATGCGCAGTTTGAAAACTCTTGACTAACTGTACGGGGAGCGCCATGATCAATCAGGGCCCTACCCCCTGAATTTTTTGGAATTTTGCGTCAATTTTTGCGTCGAGGATTCTTAAATGCCTGAAAATGCGTTTTCACGTACTGGCGTTGACGAACCCCTGCTGCTGCTCGCCATTACCTCGAACGAGGAAAGCCTTTCCCACTTCCGGGAGATTGCCGCATCCTCAAAGTGGAAATTGACTTCCGTGTGCGGCTGCGCTGAAGCCCGGCAAATCTTCGAAAAAGAGTGTTTTCCCGTCATCGTGACCGATACGGCGTTGAGTGACGGGCATTGGCGCGATGTGCTGGAGACCTGCGCAAAGCTACCCGAATCGCCACTGCTCATCGTGACGTCGCTGCATGCTGATGAATTGCTCTGGGCGGAGGTCCTCAACCTCGGCGGCTACGACGTCCTCATGCAACCTTTCGATCGCGCAGAAGTGACTCGTGTGATTGAACTTGCCTATGCACAGTGGACCCGCCGGAGCACCCGGCGAACCGTTTCCAAAGAGAGCCAGGCGGGGACGGCGGGCATGTCCGCCTCCGGCTGAAACGCGCACCTACCCCAAGATCTTGATTAGCCGATATCAAAGAAACACGGTGTGCGGGGGATACGTCTGTTCGAGCGGGGGGAAGAGACAGCCGGCCACCTTTGACATCGATCTGCCACGTGTTGGGGCGGCCGGCTGCGTGAGTGCTGTCTCCCTGATTGGCTAACATAGTTATTTGTCTCGAATCTCTTCATCTACGAGCAGAGAGGGGCTGCATTGGCCTCAGATGTATTTGGGTGTCGCGCTCACCACTCTCGCGGCGCTCCTGCTCGAACTGTCACTAACAAGGCTTTTTTCGGTCGTCTTCTACTACCATTTCGCCTTTCTGGCAATCTCCATCGCGCTTTTCGGGTTCGGAGCGGGAGGCGTTTTCTCTTATGTTGCCATCGGCTGGCGCGGCCACTTCTATAGCAAACTCGGCTGGTTTGCTTCCGCTAATTGCCTGGCTGTGCTGCTGGCTCTGGTTTTCGTGCTCACCAGAAACGGTGAGCCCGGCTACGGGACGCTGGCGCTGGTCTATTTTTTTAGTGCGCTGCCATTCTTCTTTGCGGGGATCACGGTTTCCCTGGCTATCGCCGACGCCATCTCGCGTGTCGATCGCTTGTATTTTTTCGATTTGATTGGAGCGGCAGCCGGCTGCCTGTTGTTTGTGCCCTTCCTGAACGTGATCGGAGGGCCAAACACGGTGATTGCCACTGCGGTGCTCTTCGCCGCATCCTCCGCCATTTGGCACAACCTGGCGGGCAGCACGCGCGGCCGGATCATCGCTGTTGGACTGGCTCTGGAGGAACACCCCCTCGCCCTCCTTCTCGAAGATCTTGGAGAGGTCGCGGAAGGGCACGTAGAGCTTGTGGATGGGCGGCGGCTTGTCGGGGCGCGCGGGCTCCTCCGCGGGCGACTCGGCCGCCTCCTCGTCCTCCGCCCCGGCGGGCGCGACGCCCAGGGCGAGCAGGAGGACGAACAACGGGGCGAGCCAGCCCCGGCCGCCGGGCGGGGGAAGCAGCGTTCGGACCAGGCGCATGGGGCTCTCCTCGCGGCGGGCGCGAGGGGGTCGCCTGGGAGCCGGCGGCCGGCGCGCGCGCCGCGGCCAGGGTAGGAGGGCCGGGGGGCCGCCATTGCAAAAGGTGCGCAAGTCTGACGGACGGGGCTCCGCGCTCCCGCGCGGATTGCACGTACGGAGCCAGGCTCCGGTGCATCATTCGAGGGGCGTGTGGAGTGCGGACGCGCGCTGGGACTCGGCAGGGGGGGTGCTACGCGCGGGCGGCTGGAGGTCCCCGGCGCCAGGGGCGGAGCGTGACGATCGGTCGCCCTCGCTGCTGGGCACAGCCATCCGCCCCTTGCTCCGCGCTCCCGCGCGAAGTCCGCGTCACACGCCGTGCTTCTTGAGCAGCGCCTTGTTGTCCTTCATCCACGCCTTGAGTTCTTCGGCCTTGGTGAAGTCCTGGCCCGTGATCGCCTTGAGCGCCCGGCGCATGGCCTCGTGGGCCGCCGGACGCGCCTTGCGCGCCCGGGAGCCGTACTTGGCCTGCCACCCGGCCCGGGCGGCCTTGGCGTCCTTGTCGCCGGCGGCGCCGGTGTCGACGGTCACCGAGCCCCCTGCCCAGGAGTAGCCGTCGGGGTAGAAGTTGAACCACTCGAGGATCACCGGCAGCGCCCGCCACTCCTTCACCGCGCCGAAGTAGTCCAGGGCCGCGATGCAGACGTCGTCGTGGTTGTGGTCCACGAAGCCGGCGACGAGCTTGAACTCGCGCTTCTCGGTCACGTGCCCGAGCCGGGCCAGCGCGCGCAAGGCGTTGGCCAGCGCGCGCGCCTCGAGCACCTGGGCCACCTCCTCGGCGCGTTCGGTGAGCGGCTCCTCGCGCGTCGCGTACTCCTCGTACTTCTCCAGGCCCTCGAGCAGCGCCCGGGCCGCGTCCCGGGCGTGGGCCGTCTGGTTGCCCAGGCCCTCGGCGGCCACGGCCTGCAGTTCGACGTCCTTGGAGCGCGTCCACACGCTGCGCAACTCCTTCAGCACCTTCTTGTGGCGGTACATCCCGAGCCACTTCAGGATGCGCAGGCGCACGTCGGCCTGGTCGGAGGCCTCGTCCTTGGCGTAGCGCTCGAGCGCCTGCTCGACGTCCGCGTCCGCGTGGGGCTGGCGGGCGGCCTCCTCGGCCGCCTTGCGCTCCTCCTCGGTGGGCTCGGCGGGGGCGGCCGGCGCCTCGTCGGCCTGGGCGCGGCCAACGGGGCCGAAGGCGCCGGCGCAGGCGCAAAGGAGCCCCAGGGTCGCGAGGAGACTCGGAAAGCGCCGGCGGGTCCGCATCGCGGGATCCTCCAAGGGGGCCACCGCCCCCCAAGGATAGGCGGGGCGGAAGCACCCGCCAAGGCCCCGGGGCGCAGGCCCGGGAGCGGACACCACGGGGCCGATCGGACGCCAGCCCGCCCGGGCTACTTCGGGACGGGCTCGAGGCGGATGGGGCCGGCGTCGATCCGGCCCGAGGGCTTGGCCTCGTAGGGGCCCAGGACCAACGGCTGGAATCCGTCGACCTCGACGCACACCTCCACGGTTCCCAGCAGGAGGGGGACGTCGAGCGCGGTCTCGGGCCCCTCGATCCACTCGCTGTGGTGCCTGGTCTCCCAGGCGTCGGGCTCCCCCGCCTCGGGCGCCCCGGCGCCGGGCGGCCCCTGTGGCGCCTGGGCCGCCGGCTCCGCCGCGGGCCGCCGCACGCGGATGCGCGCGAACCGGACCCGGCCGGACTCGGAGGGCGGCGCGGCGTCCTGCGGAAGGATCAGCGTGGCGCTCCAGCGCGGCTCGGGCTGGAGCACGATGCGCACGTTGCGCGCACCGGCCACCACGCCCGAGAGGCGCTCCTCGACGTAGCCGATGCGCCGCGCGAAGAGGACGGTGGCCTCGCGGGGCTTGGCGCGCGGGAGTTGGAAGCGGCCGTTCTTCCCCGTGCGCGCATGCGCCGGAAAGGCGTCGTGGTCCCACTGGACGATCGCGCCGGCGAGCGGCTTTCCGCGCGGGTCCACCACGAGGCCCTGGATGGGGCCGGGGCTGCGCTCGAGCCGGATCGTGAGCCCCTCCCGGCCTTCTCCCGCCGCGAGGTCCTCCAGGGCGACCTCGGCGAGCCGGAAGCCCGGCGCCGCCACGTGCAGGCGGGTGGCTCGCTCGGAGCCGGCGCCGACCTCGAAGGCGCCGGATGCGTCGGTGCGTGCGTCCACGGGCGCGGTCTCGGGGTCCTCGGGCAGGACGATGGCCTCCGGCGGGGCCAGGCCGGAATCCTCGTCCCCCACGAACTCGACCGGCGACGTCCACGTCTTCGTCACGTGCCAGGCGTCGACGGCCGCGAGGCTGCGCACCAGCGCTCCGGGCACCGGGCGGTCCTTCTCGTCCAGCACGACGCCGGCCATCCAGGCGCCCGGACCGAGCAGGACCTCCAGGTCGTCGCGGACCAGGCCGGCCTTGACGGGCAGGTCGGCGCTCTCGGCCGTGGCGTGGCGCGGGTGGGCGACGCGCAGCCGGTAGCGGCCCGTGGGCGCCACCGCGTCCAATTCGAAGCGCCCTTCGGGGTCGCTCGCCTGGTGCTGGACGATGGTGCCCCACGCGGGGATCTCGGGCTCTGTCTCCCCCGCCCGGGCGCCCCGGGGGCGGTCCGTGGAAATGTCCATCAGGCGCACCAACCCCACCACCGCGCCGGCGACGGGCGCGCCCTCCGTCGTCCGCACGCAACCGGCGTAGGACACGCCCGGATCGAGCGTGTCGAGCGCGCGCGTGCGCCCCTTGCCCGCCACGACCAGGTCGCGGGCGGCCGGGAGGTAGCCCCGCACCTTGAGCCGGAGGATCGCGCGCCCCGCCGGGAGGCCCTCGATCACGTAGCGTCCGCCCGCGTCGCTCACGGCCCGGCCCACCTCCTTGTCCCCGACCCAGAGCGTCGCCTCGACGCCGGCCAGCGGTTGCTGGCGGTGGTCCTCGACGAAGCCGTCAAGCGCCCCCTTGCCCCGGGGCGCCCCCTCGGCGCCCCCGCCGCCCCCGAGAGCCAGGAGGGCCGCCAGGGCCACCAGGGCCGCTCCGCCCGAGCGGGGGGTCCACCCCCGCCGCCGCGCCATCGTCCTTCGGGTCACCGCCATCGAGGCCTCCCTTCGGGCGCCAGCATAGCGCCCTGCGGGGGAGCCCGCGCGCCCCCCGGTCAGAAGGTGACCTGGAAGCGCAGCCCCAGGATGCCCAGGGTCTCCCCGATCGCGCCGCGCTCCACGTCCGAGAGCACGTAGTTGGCCATCACCCGCATCCGCGGGTTCACGTACCAGTTGAGACCCAGGGTCCAGTTGCGCATCCGACCCCCGGCGATCGCCTGGTCGTCCAGGTCGAGTTCGCTGTAGCGCAGCGCCACCTCCCAGGCGCCCGTGCCACCGCACCGCCCGGCGAGGAAGTCGCCGCAGGGCTTCACGGCGCCGAAGGCGCCCTTGGCGTAGGGCCGGCACTCGCCCGTGAGGAACCAGGACGCGAAGACGTACCAGCCCGAGAACGAGGGATCGCCCGCCGCGGCGGCATCCACGTCCGCCTGGACGTACTCCCCCTGCAGCGAGAAGGGGCCGTGGACGAGCGCGGCCTCCAGCCCCAGCAGGTCCACGCCCCGGGCGTCGAAGGAACCGGTGTCCACGAGGCGGTCGCGCAGGTTGACCTCCGGGCGCTGCCGGAAGCGCAGGCTCCCGAGGTCGAAGCGGTGCGACCAGGACGCCCCGACGTGGAAGCGGCGGCAGGGGCAGTGGCAGTCGTACCAGGGCGTCCAGGTCACCCGCGAGGTGAAGGCCAGGCCGTCGTCCCCGGACTCGAAGCTGGCCGCTCCGCCCGCGTCGCTGTTGGTGAAGAGGCCGACGCCGTAGGTCAACTGTCCGCCCCGCAGCGAGTCGTGCAGCATCACCCCGGTGTGGAAGGCGGGCACGAACACGTTGGGCAGCGCCCGCTCGAGGAAGGTGAGGTGGTTCGAGGAGGTGATCATCTCGAGCGAGAAGGGCTCCTTCAGATGCCCCACGCGCAGGCCCGGGGCCAGGCAGCCCCAGCAGTCCTTCGGCCCCTTGAGCCCGACCCAGACGTCGCGCAGCGAGACCTCGACGTCGCTGCTCGCGCCCTTGTCGGCGTCGGAGAACTCCAGGTGCAGCTTGAACTCCACGCGCTGGTGCACCTCCCCGTTGGCCTCCAGGCGCAGGCGCCGGAAGAAGACCCCGTCGGCCTGGTCCGCGCCCCCGGCGTCCACCCACTCGTCGTCGTCGTAGAACGCCGCGTCCAGGTGGATGCGCCCGCCCAGGTGGAACTGGAAGCGCCGGTCCACGGACTCGAACTTGAGCCCGTCCTTCCACTTGGCCTCGATCGCCGAGCCGTCCGCCGTCTTCGCGGCGGCGGCCGCCCGGAGTTCCTCCTGCACGATGCGCCGGACGTCGGCCTCGTCGGCGCGCGCCACGCCCGCGGGCACCAGCATCCATGCGAGCGCGCCGCCCGCGACGAGGCGCCGCACCGCTCGAGTGAGCCTCTCCATTGCAAACCCTCCCGTGGGCGAACGCCTGTGGGCCGTGCCCGCGCCCATCGAGTCGCCGGCCCGCGGCGTAGGCTACGCGCGCCAACCGACGCCTGGCGGCGCGCCGCGCACGGCGCGCGCGCCTTCTATCGGTGGCCCCGTTCGAGGCGCGGGCCGCGTCCGCCCGGTCCGATCCACGGCCCGGCGCGGCGCGGGGCCGTGCGCGCCGTGCGCCCGCGGTCGGCCTACGCGCTCTTGCGCCGCGCGGGCGGGGTCCACAGCGCGCGCCACAGGCGCGCGAGGAAGGAGGGCTCGCGCCGCGCGGGCGCGCCCAGGGGCGAGGGCACGGCCTCGAGCAGGGCCTCGACGACCTGGGCGGGGCCGACGCCGTCGGCCTCCGCGGCGTAGCCCATCCGGAGGCGGTGGCGCAGCACCGGCAGCGCGAGCGCCCGCAGGTCCTCGAAGCCGGGCCGGCTGCGCCCGCGCAGGAACGCCCGCACGCGCGCGCCGACCACGAGGGCCTGCGCGGCCCGGGGCCCGGCCCCCCACTCGACGTACTCGCGCACGAGCGCCGGCGCGCCCGCGCCCGTGGGCCGGCTCGCCTGCACCAGCGCGACGGCGTAGCGCACGAGTTCGGCCGGCACCGGCGCGCGCCCGATGGCGTCGGCCAGGGCGAGCAGGTCCGCGCGCTCGAGCAGGGGCTCGAGCGGCGCCTCGGTCGCGCGGCTCACCAGCCGGGCGATCCGGTGCTCGTCCGCGAACGAGGGATAACCCAACTCCACCTTGAAGAGGAAGCGGTCGAGCTGGGCGGCCGGCAGCGGGTAGGTGCCCTCCTGCTCGATGGGGTTCTGCGTGGCCAGGACGATGAACGGGTCCTCGAGCGGCCGGCTCACGCCGAGGCTGGTCACCTGGCGTTCCTCCATCGCCTCCATCAGCGCCGCCTGCGTCTTGGGCGGGGCGCGGTTGATCTCGTCGGCCAGGACGACGTGGGCGAACACCGGTCCGTGGGCGAAGCGGAACTGCCGTTCGCCCGTGTCGACGTCCTGGACGAGGTACTCGCTCCCCGTCACGTCCGACGGCATCAGGTCGGGCGTGAACTGGATGCGCGAGAAGGAGAGGTCCAGCAGTTCGGCCACGGTCGAGAGCAGCAGCGTCTTGGCCAGGCCCGGCACGCCCTCGAGCAGCGCGTGCTGGCGCGCGAACACCGTGACCAGCACCTGCTCGACGACCTCGTCCAGGCCCACGATGCGGTCGGCCACCCGCGCTCGGAGCGCCTCGCCCACGCGGTACACGCGCGCGGCCAGTTCGCGCTCCGCCCCGAGCGAGGCGGCGGGCGACGCGGGGGGGGCCGGGGCGCCGGACATGGCGCGCGAGTCTACCCCGCGCGCGGGGCCTCGCCCGCGGCGGCCAGGGCCTCGAGGCCGGCGGCCACCAGGCGCTCGGGCGCAAGGTCCTCCATGCACGGGTGGCCGATGGGGCAGCGGCGCAGGTGGCAGCCCAGGCAGGGCAGCGAGTCCACGCTCACGACGCGGGCCGGGCTGTGCGCCGCAAAGCGCCGGTCCGTGGGCCCGACCCACACCACCGTGGGCACCCCCAGGGCCTCGCCCACGTGGCGGGGGCCCGAGTCGCTGGCCAGGTGCAGCCGGGCCCCGGCGAGCAGGGCCTTGAGCTCGCCCAGGTCCGGCGGGCCTTGCGCGGTGTGGGCGCAGCCCGGGCCGATGGCGCCGGCCACGGCGCGGGCGAGGTCCTCCTCGCCGGGCCCGCACAGGACGAGGGGGACCAGGGCGGCGCGCTCGGCCAGCGTGCGCACGGCCTCGGCGAGACGCGGCACCGGGTAGCGCTTGCTGGGTCCGAAGGCCGCGCCGGGGCTCACCGCGAGGAGCGGCGCGTCGGCGAGGCCGAGCGCCGCCCGCCGGCGCGCGGCCGATTCGGCGCCAAAGGGCGTGAGCCCAAGGCGCGGCGGGCCCCCGTCGCCGCGCGCGCCGAAGGGCGCGACGGCGTCCAGGTAGTGGTCCACCATCGAGCGCGGCACGAGGCGGCCGCGGGCCTCCGGAACGGTCACGGCGTGCGTGAGCAGGGCCCGCCGGCCGTCGCGCTGGACGCCCACCCGCACGCGCGCCCCGCCCAGGCGCGCGGCCAGCGCCGAGGAGAAGGAGTTGGGCAGCAGCAGCGCGGCGTCGGGCCCGAGGCGGCGGATCTCGCGCCCCAGGCGCCAGGGGGCGAGCGGCCCGCGGGCCATGCGGCCGGCCACGGGCATCACGTCGTCGCGGTCCGAAAGGCCCGCGAGCGCCTCGCTCACCGCCGGGCCCCCGGCCCAGGTGATGCGCGTCGCGGGCAGGGCCGCGCGCAGCGCCCGCAGCGCCACGGTGGCCATCACCGCGTCCCCGAGCGGGTTGGGCAGGCGTACCCACAGGTGCCGCGGCGGCGCGAGGCGGGCGGAGTCGCTCACGCCAGCCACTCTCGCACGGCGGCGACCACGCGATCGCTCCAGGCCTCCACCGACCAGCGCGCCTTGGCCTCCGCGCGTCCGGCCGCCCCCATGCGCCGGGCGAGCGCGGGGTCGTCCAGCAGGCGCTCCAGCGCCGCCAGCCACTCCTCGGGCCCGCGCGCGAGAACGCCGCGCTCCCCCCCCACCATCTCGCGCTGCACCCCGACCGGGCTCGCCACGACGGGGCGGCCGAGCGCGAGGAAGTGCAGCACGCGCAGGCCGCACTTGCCCCGGGTCCAGGCGTCGTCGGGCAGGGGGGCCAGCCCGATCTGGGTGCGGGCGAGCGCCGCCTCCCAGTCCCTTGGCGTCCAGCGCACGAACTCGACCGGGATCCCGGGCGGGAGCGTGGGCGGCCGGTCGGCCACCACGACCAGGCGCAGCGCGCGGCCGCTGGCCACC
>JAPKHB010000013.1 GCA_026647295.1 Planctomycetota bacterium
CCGCCCGGGTCGTGAAGGCGGCACGCGGAAGGGACGGCAGCGCATGAGCATCCTGGTCGACCGCACAACCCGCCTGATCACCCAGGGCATCACCGGCGAGTTCGGCCAGTTGCACACGCTGGCGTGCCGCGATTTCGGCACGCAGGTGGTGGGGGGGGTGACGCCGGGGCGGGGCGGCATGGAGGTCCAGGGGATCCCCGTCTTCAACACCGTGGCCGAGGCCGTCGAGCGGACCGGCGCCAACGCCAGCATGATCTTCGTGCCGGCGCCGTTTGCCGCCGACGCCGTGGAGGAGGCGGCGGCGAGCGGGATCGGGCTGATCGTGTGCATCACGGAGGGGATCCCCGCGCTGGACGAGGTGCGGGCGAAGCAGGCCGTTCGGGCGGCCGGCGCGCGGCTGATCGGGCCCAACTGCCCCGGCGTGATCAGTCCGGGAGAGCGCTGCAAGGTGGGGATCATGCCGGGGGCGATCCACCGCGCCGGGCGGGTCGGGGTGGTGTCGCGCTCGGGCACGCTCACCTATGAGGCGGTCTGGCAGTTGAGCGAACGCGGGCTCGGGCAGAGCTCGTGCGTCGGCATCGGAGGGGACCCCGTGGTGGGGACCACGCACGTCGACGTGTTGGCGCTGTTCGAGGCCGACGATGACACCGACGCAATCCTGCTGATCGGGGAGATCGGGGGGACGGCGGAGGAAGAGGCTGCGGCCTTCGTCCGGGCCCACGTGAGCAAGCCGGTGGTGGGCTTCGTGGCCGGGCGCACGGCCCCTCCGGGGCGGCGAATGGGGCATGCCGGCGCGATCATCGCGGGGGGGAAGGGCACGGCGGCCGAGAAGATCGACGCCATGCGCGCCGCCGGGATCGTCGTCGCCGACAGCCCGGCCGACCTGGGCGAGGCCATGCGGCGGGCGCTGGCGCGGCCGCGGCGTAGGGGCACGATGCGCAAGGGGGGGGCGCCGGCGGCGGCGCCTGCGGCCAAGGTTGCCAAGCGGCCCGCGGGGCGGGCCGGGGTGGGCGCGACCCGGGTCCGAGACGTGACGGGCGGCCGATCGAAAGCGGCCGCACGGCCCCCGGCCACTCCGACGAAGGCCAAGCGCAAGCCGGCCGCCTCGAAGCCGTCCGGCGCTGCCAAGCGCGGGCGTGCCAAGGCGGTGGTCCGGCCCAAGGGGGCCGGGGCCAAGGCGCGGGGCCGGGGCGGCTCCGGGCGCCGCGGGAAGTCCGCGCGCCGCGACGGCGCCCGTAGGCGGTAGCCAGGAGAGGCCTGCGGCCGCCCTGCGCCCCACGGGGGCGCGGCGCGTTACCCCTGCGGGGGTCGGCGCGAGGAGGGGGGCATGACCAGGCGCCGTCCCACTCCCGCTCCCCCGCCCGACGCCCCCCTCATGGGCCTCGACGTCGAGGTCGTCGAGATCGTGCGCCAGATCCACGCCCTGGAACTCCAACTGGCCCGGAAGCTGGACGAGATCGGGCGCATGGACGGCTACATCCGACTGGGGTTCAGCAACCCCGGCCACTACGGGGACCAGCGGGGGATTGGCCCCATCCACCGGATGATGTGCATGCTGCGCATGGCCCGCCAGGAAGCCCACTTCCCGGGCGCGATCGAGGGTTTCCTCATGGGGTCGCTGCACCTTGAGAAGGTGGCGGCCCTGACGCGCGTCGCGACGCCGCAGGACGAACCGCTGTGGTGTACGGCAGCCAAGGAACTTTCCACGATGGCGTTCCAACAGCAGGTACGGCAGACGCTCGTGGACCGGGGCGAGCTGCCGCCGCTGCGACGACGCCTCGTGGAGATCAGCGATCCGGACGAGAAGGACTTCGAAACCGCGCGTGACCTTCTCAACCGCACCCAGGGGCGGGTGTTGCCGGACGGGGAGGCGGTCGGGGAGCTCTCGCGGCACTACATCGCCTGCCGCGACGACCGACGGCGGCGCATGCACACGGTGGCGACGATGCTTCGGCTCGCCGACGCACCCCTTCCCGAGGGGCTGCCGGGGGCGCGGCACATCCCCGCGGCGGTGGTCCGGGCGGTGTGGCTCCGCGATGGGGGGGTCTGCCGCGTGCCGGGGTGCCCGAACGTCTGGTTCCTGGCTGACGGGCACGTCGTCGAGGTGAAGCGTGGCGGTACGCCTGACGAGCGCAACCTCACGCTGCTCTGCGGCCGGCACAACCAAGCGCACGAGGAAGGCCGGCTGGTGATCCGCGGGACCGGCCGCGACCCGACGTTCCTGCACGCCGACGGTCGGCCCTTCGGAGCGCCTCCACCGGGGGCGGGCGGGGCCGCTGCAACCGAAGGCGCGCCCAAGCCCGGCGGCGTCGTCGAGCCGGAATCCGCGCGCCGCGGTCGCGGGAAGCCCGGAGATCCGGCGCAGGGGGAGGCGCCTTTGGCCCACGGGCCGAGCCCGTAACCCGCCCGCGTGGGGAAGCCCACCAGGTGACGTTGGGAAGCGGCACGCCGCGACTGGGCGGCCGGCGGCCCTGGGGCGGACCGGGGCGGGTACACTCCGCGGGCATGCCGCCGTCCCCGGTCCTCCGCCGTCTTACGGGCCCGCCGCGCCTTTGCGTGGGACTGTTCGCTGGCAGCGTGTTGGGGTTCCTTCCGCTCGCCCAGGTGAACCTATGGGTGCAAGCGGGGGGAGGCTCGCTTCCGACGGCTGCGCAGGTGCTGGAGCGTTATCACGGGAGCCCGGAGCGCACGGTGCTTCACCGCGTGCTTGACCCTGACCTCGCGCCCGACGATCCGTCCAACATGGTGCAATTCCTCGGTGGGGGGGCGCCCACGGACCCGGTCACCGTGGCAAACCGCGGCGCCATTCTGGGGTGGGTGGAGGCAGGCGCGCCACGTGAGGGATGGCCGGCCGTGGCGCCGATCTTCACCGGGGTCGAGACCTGTGGGGCATGTCACACGCCGGGGGGGGAACGGTCCGACCTACCCTTTGAGACCTACGAGCAAGTCCTGCCGCTGACGGTCCCGGGCGGGGGGATGGCGTTAGCGCCCCTGCTGATCAGCGCACACAACCACCTCTTTGGATTCTCGGTGCTCGCCCTGCTCGTGGGATTGGGCGTCGCCATGTCCAGTGCTCCGAGACGGCTTCAGTATGCGCTTGTAGCCCTGTCCTTCCTGGGGGCCGTGGTCGACATCGCCGCTTGGTTCCTGACGCGGGCTCATGGATCGCCCTTCCACTACCTGGTGATGGCCGGTGGCGGCCTCTTCGGCTCGGGCATCGCCGCCGGGGCAGCGGTGATCCTGCTCGACACCCTGCGGACCCGCCACCGGGCGGCAGGGAACCCGGCCTGACGATGGGCGCGGACCGGCGCGTCGGGTTGCGTCGCACCGTCGGACCGCTCCTGTTCGGTGTGCTCGCCTGGGGCGCGCTGGAGCCGCGGGCGGAAGAAGCCGCCCGGCTTCCTCCTCCTCCGGCGCCGAACTGGGCCTTCTATGAGGCACACATCAGCGCGTGGGTGGAGGACCGATGCGTGGAATGCCACTCTGGTGGTGGGGGGGCGCTGCGCCTCGGACAGGGGCTCGATGTGGCCGAACGCCGGCGACGCGACTTTGAGCGGCTGCGGGACTTCGTGGATCCACAGGCCCCCTGGGACAGCCGTCTGTACCTGAAGATCCTGGAGCCGGCCGATGGGGGGGAGCCTCACGCCGGCGGGGCCTTCCTGGCGCGCGACGATGAGTGGCACGACCGCTTCCTGGACTTCGTCGCGGGCGCCACCTTGGAGAACCTCCCTCCCGAGGTCTGGTTCGAGGCGGATGAGATCCGTGCCCAACCGGGCGATGCCGTCGTGCTGGATGGGCGTGGTTCGTTTGACCGCGACCGCGCCGACAATGAACACCTCGCCTACCACTGGGAACTCCTATCCCGCCCGGCGGAATCGGGCGTACGGTTGTCCGACCGGCGCGCCTCACGCATGGAAGTCGTTCCCGATGTGGGGGGAACCTTCGTCCTTGCGCTACGCGTCTCGGACGGCAAGGTTTGGAGCGCCCCGCGCAGCGTCACGATCGAGGCACTCCACCGGCACCGGCAAGCGGAGGTCGTGCCGGGTGCGGTCACCGCCCTCCACACCGTGGAGGAGGCGCTGATTCGGCGCCTCCGCCGGCTCTACCTGGATGTGCTGGGCCGACCGCCCACCGTGAAGGAGGTGCTCTCCGAGGAACGCGGAGGCGTCCGCGAGGTAGCGCAGAGCATCCTCGGCCGCGCCGAGGCTGGCCGTGCCTGGGTGGAGTCGGTCGCCGCGGCGCTGGGCCTGTACGGCGAGTCCCGTCCAACCAGCAGGGCGGCCCGCGACCTCGCCCTGCGCATTCCGGCCGAGTCGCTGCTGCCGCATGAGGTCGAGGCCGTGCTCGCCAGGGATCCGGCGTTTCTCGCGTGTCACCCCCCGGGCCGGGCGCTTGCGAACGCGGTCGCGGGGCTCTTGCTAGGCCGCGAGCCGACGGCCCAGGAGCGGGAGCTGGCCGCGCGCCTGGCCCACCCGCAGGTGGCGGAGGCCGAGCCGCCCGACGCCGCGGGCTGGATCGCGGCGGTGTGCGCGTCGGACGAGTTCCTTCTCGCCGCGCTGCGGCGCCGCCTCGCGCGATTCCTGCCTTCGGGGGAACTCGACCGCCGTTTCGAGTCGGCGTTGGGCGCCCTACGGGCCGGCCGGCCCGCCTTTCGGGCCTGGATGGAGACCCTACTGGCCGACCCGGTCTACCTCGACCGGCGCCACCTTCGCCCGAAGGATGACCTCACGTGGCTGCGCTCCGTGTTTGTGGACCTGCTCGAGCGCCGCCCGACCGACCGCGAACTCGTTGCCCTGTTGCGAGCGCTTGAGAACATGCCGCCAGGGGCGGGGGCGCGGGCGGCGCTCGTCCGAATCCTGATCGATTCCGGCGAGGTACCCCTGCCCCTCCTTGTGGACATCGAGGACGGACCGCGGTGGATGACCGACCGGTTCCTTCGCTACCTGGGGCGGCGTCCCGACTCGCAGGAAGCGCAGGTGTACGGCCGGGCGCTGCTCCACCCCCACGGGGGACCGGAGCTGGTCGTCTACGGTCTGTTGACCGGGGTGGAGTACGCATGTCGGTGAGGTCGCGCATCGCGTGCCGCAGCCAGCGCCTGCTAGTCCTTCTCCTTGGTCTCGCCTGGCTTCCGCCGGGGCAGGCCGACCCACCCGCCCCGCGCTGTGAGTGTCTGGTGTTCGTGATTCTGGGGGGCGGCGTGCGGACGCAGGACGCCCTGGATCGCTCGCGAATGCCGACCCTGGACCGCCTCGCTCGCGAAGGCACGCTGGTAGACCGCGTGCGCTCGGAGGCACGGGACGGCTGGGCCGCAGCGGCGCGCCTCCTCACGGGCGCGGACGAGGGCCTGAATGGGGCCACGCGCCGAGCACCTGGCGTCCCGACCATCCTGGAGTACGCCCGGGAGGGGCTCGCCCTTCCCCGCGAGCAGGTTTGGTTCCTCTCCTACGACTTGGACTCCGACGCTGGAGCCCTGGCCGTGAGCACGCATCCGGAGTACGGGCCGTCGCTGGCGCCGGCTTCCGCGCCGCCCGGAGGTCCCTTCGCCGGCCCCCTCCAGGTGTTGCTCGAGCGCATGGGCCGTCCGCTCCCCATGCCCGAAGCCGCCTGGGAGCCGCTTCGCGCCATGCGGGCGACCAGTCGGGCGGCGGCCTCCGTTTGGATCCCCAGGGAACTGGACAGCCGACCCGCGGACGACGAGCGCGTGGAGCGTGCGCTGCTGCGAGAACTGGACCGGCGAGCCCTGCTGGTCGAGGGCCCGAACGCCCGCGACGAGGCCGTGTGGCGAGCCGCCCGCACCGTGCTCGATGTCCACACCCCCCAAGTCTTGGTTCTGCGCCTGGGCGACGCCGAGGTGGCCTCGGCCGACGCCACCCGCTACTTGAGCGTCCTTGCAGCCAACGACAAGGGGCTCGGGCGCCTCCTCGACTCGGTCGAGGCCCACCCGACGCTGCGGGGGCGCACCGCGGTCGTGGTCGCCCTGGACCGCGGCCGAGACGAGCGACAGGACGACCAGGGGAGACTCCGCGAAACGGACGCGAGCCGGGCGCGCCGGGAGGTCATGGTCGTTGCTTGGGGGGCGGGCCTGATACCTCGTCGAAAGCCCCGCGGCCCGCGCGCGTTGGAGGACGTCTGCCCCACCCTGGGGGCCCTCCTCGGCGTACCGACCCCGCACGCCCGGGGCCGCGCGTGGGACGAGTTGCTCGTCCCGGTGCCGCCGCGCTAGGTGGACCCAGTCCGGCGACCGCACGGCGCCGCAGGGTGTGGGGCGCCCGCCGGCGCGTGTCGAGGTGCCGCGCGAGCCGGCACGGGGCGGTCTCTGCCCCCGTGTGGGCACCCTTCGGGTACCATCGGCAGGCGCCCGTCGGTAGGGCCCGAGGAAGCTACGCATGAAGATCTCGCTCCCCCTGCAGGTGGCCGGATCGAAGGACGCCCTCTTCGTGCTGGAGGTCGAGTTCCCGGTGGCCACCGCGGAACGGACGGTGGCGGTCGCGGCCAGCGGCCCGGTCGAGGCTCTTGACCTCCGCGGGAGCGGGCCGGGGGGGGCCTATCAGGTCCCGATGGGCTTGGAGCGGCTCCACGTGCCCATGCGGGTGACCCAGGACGGCCAGGGGGAGGCTACCGTCACCGTGCGCTGCACCGAGGGCCCGGAGCGCGGCCAGGAGGCCCAACGCACCCTGCGGCTTGGGCCCGCCCCGCACGTGAGCGGGCGCACGGGAGCCGGCAGCAAGTTGGCGGTGGCGGTCGTGGTCCTCGCGCTTCTGGGTACCGCTGCGCTGTGGCTCTACCCGACGCTCTTGGGTGGGCCACGGGTGCCCGCCGTCGCCGGATTGACGGAGCCCCAGGCCCGTCAGAAGCTTCTGGCGGCCGAGTACAGCGTCAGCGTGAGCAAGGAGGAGACGCCCGATCCCGGCCTGCAGGATCGCGTCCTGCGGACGCATCCCGCCGAGGGCGAGGAACTGGCCCGTGGGAGCGAGGTCGAGTTGGTGATCGGTCAGCCGCAGGGGCACTTGGTCAAGGTCCCGGCCTTGCGCGGACAGATGGAAGGCCCGGCGGTGGCGGCCCTCGACGCGGACGGCTTCACGTACGAGATCAGCTACGACTACGAAGAGACCACGCTGCCTCCGGGCACGGTGACCCGGCAGACGCCGCAGGAGGACCAGCTGGTCGAGCGAGGCACGGTGGTTGAGTTGTGGGTGGCCGCGCGTCGGGCCGACCCCGGTCCGGGCGCCGGCCTTCCGGACACCCCGCCCGGGCCCGCGTCCGAACCCACCCACCCGCAGGCCCCGGACCCGGTCCCTGATCTGCCCCCGGACGCTCCCGCGCCCGAGCCACCCGTCGCCACGGAGCCGCCCCGGCCGGAGCCGCAACCCGAACCGCACCCGGTTCCGGACACACCGGAAGCGACGAAGCCCGATGAGCCGGGGCAGGGGCCACCGCCGGAGGAACTGCAGCCCCCGGCGGGGATGGTCGCCGTTCCGGAACTCGCTGGCCTCACCGAGCGCGAGGCCCGCAAGCGCCTCGAGGCCTTGCGCCTCATGGCCCTGCCCGATGAGGTCGAGACGGCGGACACCACGCTGCACGGTCGCGTCATGAAACAGAATCCCGCGCCGGGGAGCCACGTCTGGCCCGCCACGCAGGTGTTCCTGTCCATCGGTCGCCGGCCATTCCGGGCGTCCGAGGTTCCGGTGACGCCCCCGCCGCGCGAGCCGGAGTCGATCCCGCCGTCGCCTGCGGAGCCGAAGCCGGCCGAACCCGACACTCCCCAGCCCGAGCCGGCCGACCCGATGCCCGGTCCGCCGGATCCGGAGCCCCCCGTGCCCGCGGAGCCCGTGCCAACCCAACCGGAGGCCGCGCAGCCGGAGCCCGCCCGGCCGGAGGAGCCTGCGGCTCCCCCGGCCTCCGCTGGCGCGACCGAGCGCAGCGTGCCGGATGTGATCGGGGTCAATCGTGAGAAGGCTACGGGTGATCTCAAGCAGGCCGGCCTGCGGTACCGGCTCGCGCTTGAGGAGACCACGGACGTTCCGGACGGCCAGGTCCTGTCACAGGATCCGGCCGCGGGCAGCCGGGTGCCGGAGGGGACCACTGTGACCCTACTGGTCGCCCAGGCGCCCGCCGCTGCCCCGGGGGGGGTCCAAGTTCCCGATGTGTCTGGGCGTCCCCGCGTGGAAGCCGAGCAGCTGCTGCGCGAGCGGGGCTTTCTCGTCCGGGCGACCCTGGGCGGCAGTGCCCCCGAGCAGCGCGACCGCGTGCTTGCGCAGGCTCCGCCCGCCGGATCCATGCGCCCGGGCCGGACCTGGGTTGAGATCGTGATCGGCCAGCCCGGCCTGCCCGCCCGGACCCCGGTGGGGGGGCCGCCCCCGCCCCTCGGGCCCGAAGCGCCTCCGGCGCCGAGGCCCGTCGACTCGGGGACCTCAGGTCAGCCCCCCGCGCCGGGGACTGCGCACGGTCCCGTCCAGCCGGGGGCCGGCACGCCGCGCGGCCCACAACCCGTCCCGCCGGTTGCGCTGCCTCCCCGGGACGCCCCGCCGACGGCAGTCGTGCCGGAGGTGAGCGGCTCAGACGTCCATGACGCGATCCTGGGCGCCTTGAAGTCCAGCCTGCTCCCGATCCTGCTTGTCGAGCGCCACCACGCGTCGGCGGTTCCCATCGGGCGCGTGGTGGGGCAGAGTCCGGCCCCCGGCACTCCGGCCCTGCCGGGTGATCTGCTGCGCTTGGGCGTCTATCTCCCCATCGGGGAGTCCGAACGCCGCGTCGACCTGCCTCCCGCCGTAGGCATGCTCCTGGACCGCGCGCGCCAGGTGTACGCCGCCCGTGGCATACGAGTGCGTGTCATCGAGGTGGACGCCGCACTTCACCCCTACGCGGGCACCGGTCGTGTGGCGGCATCGTACCCCGTCTCGCTCGTGCCCCGCTCGCTGGGCGAGTCGGTCACGCTCTGGGTCGTCCGTTAGCGGCGCGACTCCCGACTCGCGGCTACGAGGAACCTTCGCGGCCGCGCGCTGCTTCGCGCAGCGCGACGATCCCCGCCCAGCCGGCCACCCCGAAGATCACCACGACTCCGATCACATTCCACGACCGGAAGTCGAGCAGGTCGCCGTAGGCCCAGTATCCGGCGGCGAGCCCCACCGCGAGGCTGACGATCAGCGACCCCGCAAAGCCCCGGCGGGCCTGGGCATCGGTGAACTGCGGCTGACTCATGCGGCGCCTCCCTATGGGACGGCCCGATCATACCTGCCCCCGGCTCCAGGGCGTACCGTGCCACGCAGCGCGCCCGGCCCGCGCGCGGCAGCCCGTTGGGGGGCCTCACTCGCCCAAGCGCGCGCGGGCGCGGAGCAGGGGCGTCTAGGCCGGAGGCGGTTCCCAGGCGTCCGCCTCGGGCTGGAGGGGCCCGAGCCTGCGCCGCGTCCGGCGCCGACCCCCGCGGCGGCGGCCCACCGGGGCAGCGTCCGGCTCCCGGCGCGCGCTCTCCCCCTGGCCCCGGCCACGATCCTCCCGGCCCCGGCGCCGGCCCGCGTCACGGGCCTCCGCGCGCGAGCGGGCGACGGCTCCGGCGAAGTCCGTGGGCACTTCTGCTCGGGCGGCCTCGGCCTCCCATTGCTGGCCAGCAGGGCCTCCATCGGCTGGTCGCGGGCCATCAGGTCGAGTTCCAGCAGGCGCAGGGCGACGGGGAACGCCGAACGGCGCACGACCCTCCGCCTGCGCTCCCCCGGCGGCGGGTGGCGCAGTTCGTCGAGCAACCACAGGGCCTCGCGCATTTGAAGCGTAGCCCAGCGCGGAATGCTCATCCGCAACGCAACGGGGCGGAACACCGCGTCGAAGTGCTCCTGGAACCCCGGCCAGGTGCGCTTGCGCCGGCCCGCGAACCCCGAACGCACCCACGGGCCGAAGAGCGCCGCCAGCGCGAGAGACTCCGGTCCCCCGTGGGCCGAGATGCCGTAGCGGTCCGCCGCGCCCAGCAGATTCCAGGTGGCGTGCGGGACGGGCACATCTTCCGGCTCGCCGTGGGCCGCCCCCTCGCCTGCCAAAGCCCCGTCCGCAGGCCACTCGGCGGGGGTATCCATCACGGCAGCAAACTCCGGAAGCCAGGCCTTCAGGACGCCCCGCTGGTGCAGGTCCCGGAACGTGGGGGCCGCGCGACCCCGGCCGAGCATCTTGATCAGCTCGACGTAGAGGCGCGACTGGCTGGCCTCGGCGATGGTGCCGGACAACTCCCCGATGGCCGCAGCGAGCGAAGCCTCGATGCGGCAGTCCATGCGGTGCGCAAAGTGGACCGCGCGCAGCATCCGCACCGGGTCTTCCCTGATGCGCTCTCGCGGGTCGCCAATCGACCGGACGATGCGCTCTTCGAGGTCCGCGAGGCCGCCGACCCAGTCGATGACCTCCTCCTCGAGCGGATCGTAGAACAGTGCGTTGATCGTGAAGTCTCGCCGCCGGGCGTCCTCGATCGCCGTTCCGAACACGTTCTCCGGCGATGCCCGCCAGTCCCGCGAGCGCCCGCCGGGGGGCGGCGCTTCGTCCGTCCCGCCCTCCTCCGGAACCTCTTGCCCGGGCGCGGCGCGGAAGGTCGCCGCCTCCACGATGTGGTCCCCCGGGAAGCGGATGTGGACGAGCCGGAACCGGCGGCCGATCACACGGGCGCTGCGAAACAGACGCTTGATGCGGTTGGGATGCGCGTCGGTGGCAACGTCGAAGTCCTTGGGCTCGAGCCCGCAAAGCAGGTCGCGCACGCAGCCCCCCACGAGGTAGGCCTCGTGGCCGTTCTGGCGCAGCCGCCGCACCACGAACACTGCGTGCGGGTCGAGCGACTCCCGGCGCAGACCCGCGCGCCGCCGGACAGGCCCCCCCCCTTGGGACCCCGCCCCGTCGGCCCCCGGGATGGGTCGGGGCGAAGGGCCGGGGCCAGGGTGGGTCGGAAGCGTTCCTTCGGTCACCTCACCCATCGTAGGCCGTCGCGGGCGCGCTGGGCCCAATGGGTCGGGGTGCAGGGCCGCAGGTGCCACCGGCCCCGAAGGCGGGTCACCGCGAGGCGACCAGGACCCCCTGGGCGCCCGGGGCGGCGAAAGGGCCCCCCTGGCCCGACCGGGGCGTTCGGCCGCCGCTCCCAAGCCCGTCCAGGACGCCGGACTTTGACACCCGGGGTCCCGGGGGGGAACCTTCCTGGGTGCGAGCGCTGCCCGTCCTCCTCCTCACGCTCTTCTCCGGCGCCTGCGCGGAGCTGCGCAGCCCCGACGAGGCGCCCTTGGGCCTGGCCCCCGGTGAGCAGGCCCAGGTCAGGTCCAAGGTCGACCAGGCGTTGGAAGGCGCCGGGCGCGTGGACTGGACCGCGGCCTGGAACCAGGAGGTCCAGGCGGGGGCGGATCCCGAGCGCCTCTCGCGCATCGCGCTCGGTGCCCTGCGCGCCGATGCAACGGACGCCGCGGACATGTACGCGGCCCTCGTGCGCAAGTGGGGCCCCCTCGCCGGGCCGCACCGCGCCGAGGTGACCGCACTGGTGCAGTCTGCCTTGGGCCGAGGGGACTGGAGCCGGGCCCTGGAGATTGAGTTGCTCACGGCCGACGACGCACCGACCTTTTCCCGCGCGTGGGCGCTGTACGAGCAGGCGCCGCTCGCGGAGGGTCCGGGGCTCCTGCAGGAGATCCACGACGCCAGGACGCGGCACGAGAAGGAGCCGGATTGATCCACCTGGCCCTTGCGGGCGCGGGTGAGTGGGGGCGCAACCACCTGCGCGCCCTGACCACGTTGCGTGGGGCCGGCCTGGCCTGGGTCGTCGATCCCGACCCCGCGCGCCGCGCCGAAGCCGCGGTGCTGGCACCGCGCGCGAAGTTGGCGGCGGACCTGGGGCCGGTCCTGGCGGACCCCCGCGTCAAGGCCGTCGTGATCGCCGCCCCGGGGCCCACACACCTGGGGCTGGCCCGCCAGGCCCTGGCCGCGGGACGACATGTGCTGGTGGAGAAACCGCTGGCCCCGACCGCGCCGGAGGCCTGGGCGCTCGTGAAGGCCGCCCGGCGTGCCCGCCGCCTGCTGGGCGTGGGGCACCTCCTGCTCCACCACCCGGCGGTGGAGCGGCTCAAGCGCTGGGTGGACGAGGGGCGCCTCGGACGGGTGCGCTACATCCATTGCCAGCGCACCAACATCGGGCGGGTGCGCACGGACGAGGGGGCGCTGACGAGCCTGGCGCCCCATGACGTGAGCCTGATGGTGCACCTGCTCGGCCGCTGGCCCGTGGCGGTGGCGGCCCGGGGGGCCCGTTGGGCCCAACCCCAATGGGAGGACCTCGTCTTCGTCGTGTTGCGCTTCCCCGGGGGCCAACTCGGGCACATCCACCTCTCCTGGCTCGACCCCCAGAAGGTGCGCCGCGTGAGCGTCGTGGGGGAGGGGCGCATGGCCGTGTTCGACGACATGGACCCCGCCCGCCGCCTCGCCCTCTATGAGCGCAGCCCGGCCGAGCCGGAGCCGGGCGGGGGGTGGCGTCCGGGCCATGAGGGACCCGTGCGGGCCCCCCGGCTTTCCGCGCGGGAACCGCTGCGGGAGGAATTGCGCGCCTTCCTGGCAGCCGTTCGCGGGACGGGCGCCCTGCGCGCCACCGGCGAGGACGGGGCGCGCGTGATGGAGGTCCTTGACGCCGCCCAACGCTCGATCGCCGCCGGCGGCCGCGAGGTGACCCTGGCGAGGGCCGGCAATTCCCGCCGCCCGCGCGGCGCAGGCGCGGAGAATCGCGGCCCGTGAGCGACGCCCACCTGACCCGCCCGGCCCGCCCGCCCGCCGGCCCGGCGGCGCCGCCGACGCACCTGGCGCCCCCGCCCGTTCCGCTCATGGACCCACGCCGGGTCTACGACGCGTGGGGGGCCGCCGCCGAAGGCGCGGTCCTGGACGTGCTCCGCGGCCACACCTACGTGCGCGGGCCGCAGGTCGCCGCCCTGGAGGCAGAGTTCGCCGCGCGGGTGGGCGTGAGTGAGGCGGTCGCCGTGGACTCGGGCACCGACGCCCTGATCTTGCTGCTGCGCGAGGTGTTCGAGGCGGCGCCTCCGGAGCGGAGGGAGGTGATCGTCCCGGCCTTCACCTTCGTGGCCACCGCGAGTGCTGTGGTGCACGCCGGCGGCCGCCCGGTGTTCGCCGACGTCCACCCCGACACCCAGAACCTGGACGCCGCCTCGGTCCGGGACCGCCTCACGCCGGCTACGGCCGCGGTGATCCCGGTCCACCTGTACGGGGCCCCCGCGGACATGCAGGCCCTGGAGCGCGTGCTTCCGCCGGGTCCCCAACGCCCGGTCGTGATCGAGGACGCCGCGCAGGCCGTGGACGCTTGCGTGGAGGACCGGCAGGCGGGCGCCCTCGCGCGCGCCGGCGCGTTCTCCTTCTATCCGTCCAAGAACCTCGGCGCCGCGGGCGACGGGGGCATGGTGACGACCTCGGACCCGGCCCTCGCCCAGGCGCTGCGGGCGTTGCGGGACCACGGCCAGGGGGCCCGCCGCTACGAGCACCCCCGGGTGGGCACCAACAGCCGCATGGACGAACTCCAGGCCGCGGTCCTGCGCGCCAAGTTGCCGCACCTGGGCGCGTGGACCGAGGCGCGGCGCGCCGTGGCCGCCCGCTATGTGGAGGCCTTCGCCGGGACACGGGTCGTGCCCCAGCGGGTGCTGCCGGGGCACGCGAGCGCCTGGCACCTGTTCACGGTCCGCGTGCCCGACCGCGAGCCGCTGGTCCGCCGCCTCGCCGATGGCGGAATCGCCTGCGGGATCTACTACCCCATCCCGCTCAACCGCCAGGCCTGCTTCGAGGCCTACGAGCCGGATCCCTGTCCGGTGGCCGAACGCCTGGCGGGCGAGGTGTTGAGCCTGCCCTGCTTCCCCGGCCTGACCGGACCCGAGCAGGACCGGGTGATCGAGGCCGTACTCTCGGTGCCCGGCCTGGCCTGACGCGACCCGGGCCCCCGGGGGCCGCTGCGGTGGACGCGCGCCCTCGCGGCGTTCAGGGAATTCGACGCGGGGGCGGGCCGTCCGCCCGCCAGGGCCGGTTTCTCGGGCCCCCGGCCTTGGGCACGGCCCGTGCGGCCTATGGCCCGTGCGCCCCTCCACCCCCCCGCGCGCCGAGCGCCGCCATGACCGGCGCATCCAGGTCGAGGCCCGGGTGCGCCTCCTGCCCCGCGACGGGCGAGGTGGAGCCGCCGGCCGGCTGATCGACGTAAGTGCCGGAGGGCTGCGGGCGGGGGCGCGCCACTGGGGAGGGGTCCGACCGGGCGAGCCCGTCGACGTCGAGCTCACGGTCAAGGAGGGGGGGGAGGCCGCCCACCCGGCGCTGGTCCACCTCAGGGGGGCGGCGCTCGTGCTCCGGCTCGTCCTTGACGACGAGGGGGCCGAGGTGGCCGCCCTGCGCTTCGTGGGCCCCTTGAGCCTGCGCGAGCCCTTCGCCCAGATGCTTCTCTACTAGCCCGCCCCAGGCCCGCAGGCGTGCCCCGAAGGCCGGGTGAACGCCCCCCCCGGACCGGATCCCCGCGGCGGGCGAGGTGGGATCGCCGCCTGGTCTCGTGCCTCACCCCAGCCCCGGGCGCCGGGCCGCCCCGATCAGGTCGAGGAGGCCTGCTGGGCCTCCTTGCGCCCGAGCAGGCCGTACTTGCGCATCTTGTTGAACAGCGTCGTCCGGTTGATCATGAGCGCAGCCGCAGTCTCCTGGCGATTCCAGTTGTGACTGCGCAGCGTGCGTTCGATGATCTCCCGCTCGGGGATCTCCAGGGCCTTGCGCAGGGGGAGCGTCTGCCCGGGATCCGGGGCGCTCACGGCGTGGCTCATGTCGGGCGGCAGGTCGCGGGGCGTCAGGCAGTCCCCGCGGCACAGGATGACACCCCGCTCGATCACGTTCTCGAGCTCCCGGATGTTTCCCGGCCAGTGGTGGGCCTGGAGCACCGTGAGGGCGCTGTCGTCGATGTAGCGGACGTCCTTGCCGTTCTCCGCGGCGAACCGGCGCAGGAAGTGTGCGGCCAGGAGGGGGACGTCGCCGATGCGCTCCCGCAGCGGCGGCAGGCGCAGCGGAACCACGCTGATGCGGTAGAACAGGTCGCGCCGGAAGCGGCCCTCCTCGACCAGCGTCGCAAGGTCCTCGTTGGTGGCCACCACGAGCCGCACGTCCACGGACAGCGTCTCCTCGCTGCCCACGGGCTCGAAGGTCCGCTCCTGGATCACCCGCAGCAGGCGCACCTGCAGGGCCGGGCTCGCCGTGGCGATCTCGTCCAGGAACAGGGTCCCGCCGTGCGCGCTCAAGAATCGTCCCGGCCGCGCGGCCACCGCCCCGGTGAAGGAGCCCTTGGCGTGGCCGAAGAGCTCGCTCTCCAGCAACGTCTCCGGGAGCGCGCCGCAGTTGACCTCGACGAAGGGGCCCTCGGAGCGGTCGCTGGCCTCGTGGATCTTGCGCGCGATCAGCGACTTGCCCGTGCCGCTCTCCCCCGTGATCAGCACGGTGGCCCGGGTCGGGGCCACCGCCTCCACCGTCTCGTACACGCGCTCCAGGCTCGGGTCCTTGCCCACGACGCTGGCGCCCAGGCCGCTGCGGGCCGAGGCCAGCTGCGCCTTCAGGTCGGCGTTCTCGGTGCGCAGCCGGACGGACTCCAGGGCGCGTTCGACGACCATCACCATCTCGTCGTCCAGGACCGGCTTCGTGACGTAGTCAAACGCCCCGTCGCGCATGCCCCGCACGGCGTTCTCGATCGTGCCGTAGCCGGTGACCAGGATCACCTCGCAGTCGGGGTACTCGGCCCGCACCCGGCGCAGCACCTCGAAGCCGTCCGGGCCGGGCATGTTGATGTCGGAAATGACCAGTTCGTACGGCTCCTGGGCGAGCCGCTCGAAGGCCTCCTGCGCGTTCGCCGCGCTCTGGACGCGGTATCCGTGCTTGCGCAGCAGGATGCTCAGGGTCCGGGGGACCAGGGGGTCGTCGTCCACGATCAGGATCCGCGCGCTCATACGGCCTCCTTCACCGTGTCCAGCGCGTAGCGCTCGCCGGGCAGCGAGACGGTGACCACCGTTCCGCCGCTGGAGGGGCAATCGATGCGCAGCGTGCCGCCGAACCGCTCGACCAGCCGGGCCGAGATGGGCAGGCCGAGCCCGGTGCCGCGCCCGGGCTCCTTGGTCGTGAAGAACGGCTCGAAGACGCGCGGGAGTACGTCCGGCGCGATCCCGCTGCCCTGGTCGATGACCTCGATCAGGAGCCGGTCGCCGTGGCGCCGGGCCACGACCCGGATCGGCCGCTCGCTCCCCGCCGCGTCAAACGCGTTGCGCAGCAGGTTGGCCAGGACCTGGTGCATCCCGCGCGGCAGGGGGACCTGCGCCACGCGGGGATCGATCTCCGGCTGCATCGGGGGCGCCTGGTCGCCCAGCGCGAGCGCCATGCCCAGGACCGCCTCCTCGACCAGCGCCGACAGCGCCTGGGGGGCCTGCTCCACGGCGGCGTTGCGCGAGAAGGTGAGCAGGCTCTGCACGATGTCGGCCATGCGCAGGAGGCCGGCGTGGGCGAGGTCGAGGTACTCGCTGGCGTCCGCGTCGGTCGCCACCCGCTCGCGACACAGGCGCACGCAGCGCAGGACGGCGTCGAGGGGGTTGTTGAGTTCGTGGGCCACGCCGGCGGCGAGCTTGCCGATCATGGCCAGCTTCTCCTGCACCTGCTGGCGCTTGGTCTCCTGGGCTTCGAGCCGTCGGCGCAGGTCCTGGTTGGCGTCCAGGGCCCGGTGGTGCTCCAGGGCCTTTTCCACGGTGGCCAGGATCTCGGTGGCCCGGCAGGGCTTGGCGAGCACGTCGAACGCACCCAGGCGCATCAGTTCCACGGTGCGCTCGACCGTCCCGTAGCCGGTGAGCACGATCGGGACGATGGCGGGGTGGCGGTCCTTGAGTTCGTGGAGCAGGCGGCGCCCGTCGAAGGGCTGCATGCGGTAGTCGGAGAGCAGCACCTGCGGGGGGTCCTGCGCGCAGGCGGTCAGGGCTTCGGCCCCGTCGGCCACCAGGGTGACGCGGTACCCGGCCATCTCCAGCACGTCGCGCAGGAATTCCCGCACGACGTCCTTGTCGTCCACGACCAGGACGTGGGCACCGGCCGGGGGAGGGCCGGCGGGGGGGAGGGGATCCGAGGTGTCGCTCATGGGCCGCCGTGGTGAGAATTGCGAACACGGACCCATCGACGCTCCGGCGCCTGGACCTTGAGCGGATCGCGCCCGCGGGCCGCCCTGTCGCGCCGGCGCGACACCCGGTGGCCGCTCGGCCCCCGGGACCCTGTCCCCGCGCGGACCCCGCCCGCGGCGGGCCCTCCCCGGCCCGGCGGCTAGGTCGCCCCCCCGTTGGAACCATGGGGGGGGCCGGCCGGCGGCCCGGACGCGCCCCCCCGGTCCGGCTGCCCGCGCACGATGCGGTTTCGGCCGGCGGCCTTGGCCTGGTACAGCGCCACGTCGGCGATCGCCAGGAGCGCCGCCGCGGAGGTCGTCCCGGGGCCGCGCAAGGCGAAGCCTCCGCTGATGGTGACCGTAAGGGCGGTGCCCTCCCGCCCGAAGCGGATCGGCTCGCCCCCGACGCGCCTGCGTGCGCGGTCGAGCACGTCCTCCACCTCGGGGCGGGCCGGCCCCGGGCCCGTCCCCGCGGCGCCAAGGGGCAGCACCACCGCGAACTCCTCTCCTCCGTAGCGGGCCACCATGTCCGTGGCCCGGAACTCCTGGGCCAGCCGCCGCGCGACCACCTTCAGCACCCGGTCCCCGACCTCATGGCCGTAGGTGTCGTTGACCGCCTTGAAGTGGTCCACGTCGAGGAGCGCCACGGCCAAGCCGTCCCCGGAGCGATTGGCGCGTTCCAGGTCGCGGTCGAGCGCGCGGGCGAAGGCGCCGCGGTTGGGCAGCCCCGTCAACGCGTCCCGCCCGGAACGCCGCCGCCAGCGGGCGCTGCGCCGCGCCGCCCGCAGCGCCGCAGCCCCCGGCTGGAAGAGCCGGCTCCAGCGCGTGAGGCGCGCCGCACCCGGCGGCCGGTCCTCCGGCAGGTCGGTGAGACACAGCAACCCCTCGACGCGCTCGTGCGCCACGAGGGGAAGGAGCACGTAGGCCGACCCCCGGTAGCCGCGCGGCCCCCCGCGGGCCGCCCAGCCCACCAGCGGCCCCTGGGCCCGCAGCGCGCGGGCCGCCAGGCTGTCGCCAAAGGCCTGGAGCCGCGTGCCCGGCGTGGCCGACGGCTCCGGCGCCTTCCGGGCGCGTTCGTTGAACCGGGCCAACCGGCGTCCCCGCCGGACGAAGAGCGTCACCCGGCCGGCGCCGCTCACGCGCCGGGCCGTGCCGAGCAGGAGCCGGGCCACGGCCGGGGGGCGCTCCACCACCGCCAGGCAGCGCTCCGCGAGGCGCCGGGCGGCCCGATCCGCGGACCCACGGCGACCCGGCCCCCGCTCCTCCCGACCGCGCGGGGCCACGCGCCGCACCTGCAGCGCGTCCAGGCGCGCGTCGTGCTCCCGGGAGCCCGTGGATCCGAGCATGTACAGCGCGGTGCGCTCGCCGAACCAGCGCTTGAGCGCCTGGACCTGGGCCGCCGGCCGGGAGCGCAACAGGGGCGCGGCCACCACGCAACCGGCCACCGGGCCGCGCCCGCCCCGCAGGAGGGCCTCGTACACGTCGCCCACCTCGACCACGCGCCGGCGCCTGCCGGGCGTCCCGAGCGCCTGCACCGCCTGCGCCGTGCCGGGCCCGATCGCCAGCCAGCGGCGACTTAGGCCTGCCGTCGCCCGGGCGGTCGGGCGCACCGCGCGCCTACTCCCCCAGCCCGCGGCCCGGGGCCGCCGCCAGCGGCTCCCCCGGCGGGAACGACAGGAGGGCCTCGGCCGGCTCACGCACGAACTGCGTGCCCGCCAGCCGGCGCACCTCGGCCCGCGCCTCGCGCACGCTGCGCGCCGCGCGGTACGGCCGGGGGCTGGTCATCGCGTCGTAGGCCTCGGCGACGCCGATGATCGCCGCCCCGACCGGGATCTGGTCGGCGCCCAGCCCGTCGGGGTAGCCCAGGCCGTCGGGCCGCTCATGGTGGTGGCGGACGAAGGACGCGGCTTCGCCGAAGGGGGCGAGGATGCGCGCGCCCAGCACGGGGTGCATGCGCAGCACGTCCCGCTCGGCGTCGGAGAGCGGACCGTTGCGGTTGAGCACCGCGTCCGGCAGGCCGATCTCGCCGACGTCGTGCAGCCGGGCCGCCATCGCCACGACCCGCTGCAGGCGCGGACCGAGCCCCATGCGCTCGGCGATGCGCCCCGCGATGCGCGCGACCCGCGCGGAGTGCCCCGCGTGCAGGTTGCCGCGGTGTTCGAGCACCTCAAGGATCCCCTCCGCCACCCCCAGGGCCGCGCGCTCGGCGGCTCGGCGGCTGGCCTCCGCCTCCAGCGCGACGGAGAGCGCCGCCGGCACCAGGCCAAGCACGAAGCGGTCCGACTCCAGGTCCTCCGGGCGGGCGTGGGGGCGCAGGATCGACAGCCCCCCGGCGGGGCGTTCGCCCACCCGCACGACCGCGGTGAGGGTCTCGCGCGGCCGGCCCTCGCCCAGCACGGTGTCCACGAGCAGCCCGTCCGCGGCCAGTTGGGCCCGCCGCAGCAGGTCGCCGCCCAGGCTGCGCAACGCCTCGTGGCGGGCCCCGGGCTCGGCGTGCTCGGCCACGTGGACCCCGTCACCCAGGTCCACCTCCAGCCGCGCCACCTCGGCGCCAAAGCGGTGGGCGAGGATCCGGGCGGTGGTGCCCAGGATGCGGTCGATGTCCCCCTTGCGGGCGAGCAACGCGGTCAGTTCCCGCACGAACTCAAGGTCCCGGACCCGGCGCAGCAGGTCCCCCTGGGAGAGCTTGAGGTCGTGGCGCATCCGCTCGAGGTCCTGCTCGGCCCGCAGGCGGTGCTGCCGCAGGGACTCGGCCTCGGCGCGGGCGCGGTGGGAGGCGTCACGTTCGTCGCGCAGGAGCCGGCGGGCCGCCAGGACCCGTCCCACGACCGCCCGCAGGTCCTCCAGCCGGAAGGGTTTGGTGAGGTAGTCGTCGGCCCCGAAGCGCAGCGCCTGCACCGCGGTCTCCGTGGAGGCATAGGCCGTGATCAGCACGCTGCCCAGGTCGGGCTGGAACTGCTTGGCGGCCCGGATCAGGTCGAGCCCGCTCATCTCCGGCATGCGCAGGTCGGTGAGCAGAACGCTCACCCCCCCCCGCTGCACCTCGGCCAGCGCCGTGCGCCCGTCTCCGGCCACGCGGACCCGGTAGCCCTCCCGCCGGAGGGCCTCGGCCAACAGGTCCCGGATCTGGGGCTCGTCGTCCACCACCAGGAGTCGGGCCGGCGGCGGGTCGCCGTCCGCCCCACCGGCGGGGGGGAGGAGCGGGCGCGATCGGGGCAGGGAGGGCTCGGACGGCCGCATATCCATCGATTCGGTCGGCCGCGGCCCGGCCTTCCGTTCCCGATCACAAAAAGCGGGTCGCTTCGGGCGGTGGGGGCCGGCTCGGGGTCAGCCCCCGGCCGGAAGCACGAGTCCGAGCACCGCGCCCCGGGCCCCCGGTCGCGCCAGCAGCCGTCCACCGTGCAGGCGCGCCACGCTGTAGGGCAGGGCCAGCCCGGGGTAGACCTCGCGGGTGGCCTCCCGGGTGAGCAGCGGCAGCCCGCTCGAACGCCACGCCTGGGCCCGGGAGAGGTCCACCCCGCTACCCCGCACCAGGGCCCGCACCCCCCGCCCCTTGCCATCGCGCCCTACCCGCGCCGCGACCTCGAGGGGGGTGGTGGCCGCCCAGCCGGCCAGGAAGCCCAGCAGCGCCCCGAAGGCCGCCTGCAGGTGGTCCTCGTCGGCGACCACGACCGGGCCGTCGCCCGGCGCGGGTCCCACCAGGTTCACGCCCCCCGTCCGCTCGGCGTCCGCCAGCGCCGCCCGCAACGCCCGCCCGATCGGCAGCGGCCCCCGGCGCATCTCCCCCAGCCGGCCCCAGGCAGCGAGGAGATCCACCACGCGCCGGATGCGGCCCACTTCCTCGCCCAACTGTCGCGCCGTCTCGGCCGGAACCCCGCGGGAGTCGCCCAGCAGGTGGAGGATCTGGAGGGGGTTGTTGATGTGGTGGGCCACCTCCGCGGCCAGGCTCGCCGTCATGGCCGCCTCGTCGCGCGCCGGCGCGGGCCCGGGCAGCAGCACGCGGGCGAGCGCCTGGAGCTCGGCGGCGTAGAAGGGCTCCGAGAGGCAGGCGTCCGCCCCCGCGGTGAGCCCCGCCAGCGCCTGTTCCCGGCGGCCCTCCGGCACCAGGAGCAGCACCCGGGCCTCGCGCGAGTGGGCCTTGACCGCGCGCACCAGGCCGAGGTCGCCCCGGCGCAGCCCGCGCAACGAGAGCAGCACGAGCGCGGCGGGCCGCGCCATGTACCGGGCCAGGGCGTCGTACGGGTCGCGCGCCACCTCGACCCGGGTCCCGAGGCCCTCCAGGACGGCGCGGGCCATGCGCCGCGCCGGCCCCGGCGCGGCCACCAGCAGCACGCGCGGGCGGGAGCGGCCGGCGGACGGGGAGCGGGAACCGGGCATGGGCCCCATCATCGACCGGGCGGGGGACCGCGCTCCAGGGCCGGCCGGGCGGCGCGCGCGCCCGGGCCTTGGGGGGGGCGGGGGATCCCGGCGGTCCGCCCCTACAATCCCGGCGCGTCCGCGCGGGCCTGGGAGGCGGCGGGGGCACGGTCGAGGGGGGCGGCAGGGGGCCGTCCCCGGGTCCCGGGAGGCAGCGCGGCGTGCGGATCCTGCTGGCGGACGACGAACGCGCCATCGCCATCACCCTGGCGGACGACCTGCGCCGCGCGGGGCACGAGGTGGTCGGCGTGGGGGACGGCCCGCAGGCCGTCGCCGCCTTCGAGGCCGGCGCCTTCGACGTGGTCGTGACCGACATGCGCATGCCGGGCTTGAGCGGCCTGGACCTGCTGGAGCGGGTCAAGGCCAGCGGCCGCGAGACGGAGGTGATCATCATCACGGGCTACGGCACGATCGATTCGGCCGTGGACGCGATGCGCAAGGGGGCCTTCGACTACGTCCTCAAGCCCTTCAACAACGAGGAGATCCTCGAGAAACTGCGGAAGATCCGCGAGTTCCGGCGCCTACGGCACGAGAACGCCGAACTGCGCGAGGAACTCGACCTGCAAAAGGGCCTGGGCCAGTTGGTGGGGCGCAGCCCGCCGATGCAGCGCGTGATCGAGCGCATCCGCACCGTGGCCGACCGCGACGCGCGCGTCCTCATCACGGGCGAGTCCGGCACCGGCAAGGAGCGGGTCGCCCGCGCGCTGCACGACATCTCGCGCCGGCGCGACGGCCCCTTCGTGCCGCTGGCCTGCGCCGCGATCCCCGCGCAACTCCTCGAGGACGAGATCTTCGGCCACGAGCGCGGCGCCTTCACGGACGCCAAGGAGCGCAAGGCCGGGCGCTTCGAGCGCGCCCACGGCGGCACCCTGTTCCTCGACGACATCGACGACATGCCGCTGGAGACCCAGGTGAAGCTCCTGCGCGTCCTGCAGGAGGGCGAGGTCGAGCCCCTGGGGGGCACGCAGGCCATCCCGGTGGACGTGCGGGTGATCGCGGCCACCAAGGTGGACCTCGCCGAGGCGGTCGAGGACGGGGAGTTCCGCGAGGACCTGTACTACCGGCTCAACGTCGTCGCCATCGACCTGCCGCCCTTGCGCGAGCGGGCCGACGACATTCCCCTCCTGGTCGACCACTTCCTGCGCCGGGCCGCGGCCGGCCGGACCTACACCATCGCCCCCGAGGTGATGGCCGAACTGCGCGCCTACCGCTGGCCGGGCAACGTGCGCGAACTCGAGAACGCGATCGAACGGGCTGTCGCCCTGGCGGGGGCCGACGGGACCCTTGCGCGCGAGGCGCTGCTCGAAGGCGCGTTGCGTCGTCGGCGCCGCGGGGCCGAGGAGGCCGAAGGCGCGGCCCTGGTCACCCTCAAGGAGGTCGTGCGGGACGCCGAGGCCGCCCACATCCGGCGGGTGCTCAAGGCCGTGGAGGGCCACCGGGCCAACGCCGCCCGGGTGCTCGGGATCTCCCGCAAGAACCTGTGGGAGAAGATGAAGGAGTTCGGGATCGACTGAAGCCCCCCGCGCGCGGCCGGCGCGGCCGCGCGCGGGGGGGTGGCGCCCGGGGCTACTTCTCGTCGCCCGCGGCGCCCTCCTCCTCGGAGGGCTCGCCCGCGGCCTTCGCCAGGGCCTGGTCGCACTGCTTCACGAACTCCGCGATCTTGCCCTGCGTCCGGGGATCGGCGACCAGCGGGTCGCCCGCCACCTTCTGGGCCAGCGCCTTGGCCTCGGCGGGCTTGCCGGCGCGCAACTGCGTCATGGCGCAGTGGAACCCGAGTTGCACGAAGAGATCGCCGTTGAGGTGCTGGGACTCCAGGAGCAACTTGGTCACCGCCTCGACGTCCAGCGTCTGCCCCTCCGACTTGGGCAGAAGCGCGCGCAACTTGACCTCCTCGGAGTGCGCGAGCACGACGGACTTGAAGCCCAGCGCGCCGTCGGCGTCCAACTCGAGGATGCGGTCGCTCACCCAGGCAAAGGCGGGGTGTCCGAGCACGGCGGCCTCGGCCAGCGCCTTGAAGGTGGCCTTGACCTGCTCGCTGGTGGCCTTCGGACCCGCCTGGGCCAGTTCGAGCAACGGCGCGCCCTGGGTTCGCAACTCGGCCAGGTGCGTGAGGTAGGCCGCGGGGCCGTCGGGCTGGTAGCCGGTGCGCGCGTACGGGACGCCCTCCGCGTCGGCCAGCACGATCGTGGGGTAGCCAAACGCCTCGTATTCCGTGGAGAGGCGCTCGTTGAGGGTTGGGTCCACCACCTTGGCCTTGGCGGCCTCGCCCCGCGGGAAGTCCAGGTAGACCAGGACGTACTGGGCGGCCACGCCCTCCACGAACTCCTTGTGCGCGAAGACCTCGCCCTCCAGGCGATGGCACCAGCCGCACCAGTCGCTGCCGGTGAAGTTGATCAGCAGGTGCTTCTTCTGCTGGCGCGCCTGGGCGCGGGCGGCCTCGTAGTCCTTGACCCACGGGATCTCGACCCGCTCGGGCGCGGCGGCGTCTTCGGGCGCGGCCGCCGGGGGATCCTCGGCCCAGGCAAGCGGCAGGGCGAGGAGGCCCGCGAGGGCCAGGAGGGGGAGGGCAAGGCGCGCCCCCCGCAGTCGGTGCTGGATCATGGAATCTCCTAGAAGGGAAGGGTGCAGCGGCGCCGGGCCAGTGTCCGGACCCTGCGACCCGATGCCTGGGACGCTCTCCGGGGGGAGCGGGTTTCTTCCGGATGGGTGTTCGATCTCAGCCTGTGCAGCCCGTTCGATTTCCGTAATTTGCTGGTCAACCTCAGCATCTAAAGCCTGCAAAATATGTTCTAAGGACATGGTTGTTCAAATTTACAATAATAAAATAACCATCGCTGCCACAGCGAAGCCCAGAATCAGAACCGTTTCGGGGATCGCAACCAGCAAAATGATATTGCCGAGCAGTTCCGGCTTTTCGGCAATTGCGCCGACCCCGGCTGAGCCAATATGTCCCTGGGCGTAGCCCGTACCAATGGCGGCCAAACCCACCGCCAGACCGGCCCCAATGGCGATTAGACCTGTGTCCATAAAAGTGATCTCCTTTCGGGATTACTTT